>JACMLS010000171.1 GCA_014379485.1 Bacteroidia bacterium
AAACTGACCAACATGCGCGCATCTGGTACAGACGAAAAAGAACGCATTGCACCAAAAACAAATTTCTCGTTAGAAGAAGCAATGGAATTTATACAGGCAGACGAGTATGTAGAGATCACACCAAAACATATCCGTATCCGCAAAGTAATTTTAGATGAGAACGAACGCAAACGCGTTTCTAAAGCATCTGTGATTACTCAATAATAATTTTTAAGATTACTTTTTGAATTTAAAGCAGGAAAATAAATTTCCTGCTTTTTTTTGTCCGCTAATAAGGCGTAAATTTCATCAAGGGACATTTGGGACAAAGAAAGGACGTAAGGGTTGAAGGTGAGGATTAAATTTTCTCTTTAGGAAAGGCAGGTCAAAAAATCTCATCGTTTTTTTATCTTTGTAACACCAATCAGCCAAAAATGAAAAAGCATTTCTTAATTCCGCTCACCTGCGTTTTATTTTTTTTCTCCTGCAACAACGCTCCTGAGGGTTATACAAAATCTACGTTTAAAGTGTGGGGCAATTGCGGTATGTGTAAAGAAACTATAGAATCCTCTCTAAAAAAAGACGGAATTTCTTCTGCAGAATGGAATAAAGAAACAAAAATTATAGACGTTACCTACGATCCAAAAAAATATGATCTTGATTCTATTCAAAGTTGTATTGCCGCCGCAGGATATGATACACAAAACAAAACGGGAGACAGCAGTGCTTACACGAACTTGCATTCCTGTTGCCAGTATGAACGTAAGGAGGGGCAATAGGGGCACGCTTCCCAATCCTTCCAATCTTCCTCCCGAATTTTTCATTCGGGATTTCAACCAATAATTCAGCACCAAAAAGTTTATTCGTACTTTCGAAAAACCAACTATTAACTTCCAACCAACAACTAACTCGTGCACCAGTCTCTCCTCTCAATGTCTCACATCTCATATCCCAACCGTGTTAACTAAAAGAATAATCCCCTGCCTAGACATTCAAAACGGCCGCACAGTAAAAGGCGTAAATTTTGAACACCTGCGCGATGCCGGCGATCCGGTTGAACTGGCTGCGCATTACGCTGAGGTGGGCGCTGACGAACTTGTTTTTTTAGACATTACCGCTACCAACGAAAAAAGAAAAACGCTTACAGAATTGGTGAGAAGAGTGGCGAAAGAAATTAATATTCCTTTTACGGTAGGCGGAGGAATTACTTCTGTTGATGACGTTTCTGTTTTGTTAGATAACGGAGCAGATAAAATTTCTGTGAACACCGCCGCATTTAAAAATCCGAAATTGCTGGATGAACTTGCGCATCGTTTCGGATCGCAATGCGTGGTAATGGCCATTGATGTGCGTTTTGAATCGCATACAGGTAAAGATGAAGACAGAGACTGGTTCGTGCATTTAAACGGCGGAAGAATTATTACAGAAACGCACGCGGTAGATTGGGCCAAAGAAGCCGTACAACGCGGAGCCGGAGAAATTTTACTAACGAGCATGAATAACGACGGAATGAAAAGTGGTTTCGCACTTGACATAATAAAACAGGTTTCAGAAGCTGTAACAGTTCCGGTAATAGCAAGTGGCGGGGCCGGAAACATGCAACATTTTGCCGATGTTTTTGAAATTGCAAAAGCAGACGCTGCATTGGCCGCAAGTATTTTTCACTTTAAAGAAATTGAGATGTTGGATTTGAAGAATTTTTTGAAGGAGAAGGGTGTGCGGGTGAGGATTTGACTAACCTTAATGTTTTTCGAAAAGGGAACACTGATAACACAGATCTAACTGATTTGTACAGATACGATTTTCACACCTCTCTACCCAGTCTCTCAATCTCATTGTCTCATATCTCACCTCCGTCGGAAAACCCTATCGCACCAGTCTTATATCTTAAAATCCTATATCTTATATCAGACTGAAAACTCCTCTTCAATTAAAACTCAATAAGTTTCATCTTCACCGCAGTCTTAATCATCTCAGCAGTATTTTTCACTTTCAGTTTCTGCATAATGTTATACCTGTGCGCGTCAACTGTGCGGATACTCAGAAATAATTTTCCGGCAATTTCTTTATTGCTTAATCCAAGCGCTATCATTTCAAGCACTTCTAATTCTCGCTTGCTTATTCCGGTTACGTCTTGCTGGTCTTCTCCGTTTTCTCCGGGTTTGTTATACAAGCCGTTTACAAGAATCTGCGAAACGCTTTTGCTGAAATATTTTTCGCCGGCAACTACTCGTTCAATAGCGTTGTTCAGTTCTGCTTTTTCAGAATCTTTAAGCAGGTAACCGTGTGCGCCCGCTTGCAGTGCATTGTTTATGTAAGCATCATTTTCATGCATACTTAAAATAATCACTTTTACGTCAGGATATTTTTTTGTTACCTCGCGCGTAAGATCAATGCCGTTCATTTCAGGCATACTTATATCCGTAAGCAAAAGATCTGGCGGGTCTGATTTTATAAGATTAAGTGCTTCTACGCCATTAACGGCCACACCAATTACATGAAAATTCTCAATAGAATCTAAAGCGCTTCTTAAACCATCTCTAACGATCGGGTGGTCATCTGCAATAATAATTTTTATCATAGAAATATGTTTTGTTTTTATTTTTCAATCAACCGCACATACCCTTACGAGGTATAAAATTAGAAAAAATCCGGCTCTGTACCTGTAAAAATTATTTTGTGCGTTTAATTAAGCTAAAAGTATACACCACCCTACTCTTTCACCTCAAAAATTGGTTGGGGAAACCAATGGTTTTAAGGCGCATTCAGTTTTAACGGAACCTCAACAGAAATTACACATCCTTCTCCCTTACGGCTTATAATGGTGAGTTTTCCGTTAATAATGCGGGTGCGCTCATTCATATTGCGCAAACCGTAACTCCGTGTTTTATTTTGTTTGTAAATATAATCAGGCTCATAATCAAATCCCTTTCCATCGTCAATGATCATGACCTTTAAATTACCTTTTTTTTCTGAATAACTGATATTTATATCTATAGAACTTGCTTCAGAATACTTTATGCTGTTATTAAGCGCCTCCTGTACAATTCTGAATATTTCAA
>JACMLS010000172.1 GCA_014379485.1 Bacteroidia bacterium
TCAGAAAGTAATGTTTCTGATGATATTGATCTTACTGTTCCACCTCAGCCACAAACACAATACGGAAGCCGTCACCCGATTTCACTTACAAGAAATCATATTGTAGAAATTTTTGCGAAGATCGGTTTTACTGTAAGCGATGGAAGAGAGATTGAAGATGACTGGCATAATTTTACAGCGTTGAATACGCCTGAAAATCATCCGGCAAGAGATATGCAGGATACGTTTTATATTGAACAGAACCCTGATATAGTTTTGCGCACACAAACATCTTCTGTGCAGGTGCATGTAATGAAAAATCAAAAACCTCCTATCCGTACCATTTCTCCGGGCAGGGTTTACCGTAACGAAGCAATTTCTGCAAGAGCGCATTGCCAGTTTCACCAGGTAGAAGGTTTGTATATTGATAAAAAAGTTTCTTTTGCAGATCTGAAACAAACGCTTCTTTATTTTTCTAAAGAAATGTTTGGGGCAGATACAAAAATAAGATTGCGTCCTTCGTTTTTTCCGTTCACTGAGCCAAGCGCAGAAATGGATGTGAGTTGCAGCTTGTGCGCAGGCAAAGGTTGTAACGTTTGTAAATACACAGGCTGGTTAGAAATTTTAGGTTGTGGCATGGTAGATCCGCAGGTGTTAGACAATTGTGGTATTGACAGTAAAAAGTTTAGCGGCTTTGCTTTTGGAATGGGTATTGAACGCATTGCACAATTAAAATACCGGGTAAAAGATCTTCGTTTGTATTTTGAAAATGATGTGCGCTTTCTGAAACAATTTGAATCAGCGTTGTAAAAAGGGAACGCGGATGACGCGGATTTAGCTGATTCCCGCGGATAAAAATTAATTTCTCTAAAATGTCCGGCACCCGTTTCGAACAATTAATAAAACTTATTGAAGAAGAGCCAAACGATTCTTTTTTAAATCATGCTTTGGCTATCGAATATTTTTCATTGGGAAAATTTGAAGAGGCTGAAAAAATATTCCGGAAAGTAATTGCAGAGAACGAAAATTACCTGGGTAGTTATTATCAGCTGGGACAAACTTTAGAAAAATTAAACAAGAACGAAGAAGCGATAAAAATTTATCAGAAGGGAATTGAGATTGCTAAGAAATTGAAAAACAATAAAACGCTGAATGAATTGAATGAGGCGCTGTGGATGCTGGAAGAGTAGGGAAATGTAATTTTTTGTAACTGGTGGTAATTAATTGTGAAATAAAAATGATACTAAAATTCAACATTGAAGAAATTTTAAAAGTAACAATGATCTTGTTTGCGGTCATTGATATTATCGGTTCTATTCCGGTAGTATTATCTATTAAGCAAAAGGCAGGCGGAATACAGGCGGGGAAAGCGAGTTTGGTTTCTTTTGCCATAATGATCGTTTTTCTTTTTTTAGGAAAATCTATTTTAGATCTTTTAGGTGTTGAAGAAAAGTTTTTCGCCATTGCGGGTTCTTTTGTTTTATTTATTATTGCCGTTGAAATGATCCTAGGAATAAAAATAAGCCGCGACGAAGTTTCTTCTTCCGCATCTATAGTTCCGCTTGCGTTTCCGCTGATTGCAGGTACAGGAACGCTCACCACTTTAATGAGCATTCGTATTGAATACAACATTGTTTCAATCATCATAGCTATTATTTTAAACGTGCTGGTGGTGTGGCTGGTTTTAAAAAACCTCCACTACCTCGAAAAAATATTAGGCGCTGGTGGAATTGCTATTCTGAAAAAAGTGTTCGGAATTATTTTGCTTGCACTCGCCATAAAACTTTTTACAAAATATATAAGAGAAGTTGATTTCTCTAAGAAAGATCCTGAAAAGAAAGTGACTGCGGATATAAGATATAAGACAGGTAGATATAAGTCCCGATTGCTATCGGGAGGTGAACAAGAAATTTCATATAGAAAAACCCTAACACACACAGTCTTATATCCTATATCTTTTTGTCTTACATCAGAGAACAAAACTCATTTTTAAATTAAAGCCCCTTGAGCGAAACCATTTCCATATACACAGACGGGGCTTGTTCCGGAAATCCGGGTCCGGGCGGATACGGAATTGTAATGCTTTACAAAGGGCATCGCAAAGAAATTTCTGCTGGCTACAAATACACCACCAATAATCGTATGGAATTGCTGAGTGTTATTGTTGCGCTCGATTCGATTAAAACAGAGGGAATGAATGTGGTAGTTTACTCCGATTCAAAATATGTTGTAGATGCTATCGAAAAGGGTTGGCTGAAAGGGTGGATCATGAAAAATTTTGCGAAAATAAAAAATCCTGATCTGTGGGTAAAAATGGTGCGTGCCATGAAACGGCACAAAGTAAAATTTGTGTGGGTAAAAGGCCACGCAAGTAATGTAGAAAACAACCGTTGCGATGAATTAGCCGTTGCCGCAACTAAATCAAAACCTCTTATTGAAGATACGGAGTTTGAACGATTGAAAAGTTCGGGAATGTATGAAGAGTGACCCTTCGACGGGCTCAGGGTGACAATAAAAAAACCTGTTTCCATTAAATGAAAACAGGTTTTTAAATTCTATTTCTTCAGTAAGAAGAAAACCGGAAATTTATTCCACTACAATTTTCTTAAAATTAGTTTTTGTTCCCTGCACAACACGCACAAAGTAAACACCTTTCTCTTGTCCGCTTAAATCAATTGCTATTGGAGAATTTGTATTGGCTGCAATTTGTTTTGTCATTACAACTTTTCCAAGCACATCTGTAATCTGGATGCTTCCTGCTTTTTCATCAGGCGCAGAAAACGAAAGCGTAAA
>JACMLS010000173.1 GCA_014379485.1 Bacteroidia bacterium
AGTAATCGTTACATCCATCGGTCCGAGAATTCCGGAGTAGGTCATAATTTTCAGCACCATGCTAATGAGCAAAATAACCATTCCGATTCCTGCATAAGTAGAACCCTCTACCTTTGCCAGCATAGCCCTTAAAATGGTAATAGCGATCATAACAACTCCAAGGGGAACAAAAACCTGGAGCGGAAGAGTGAGCCAGCTGAAAATGGAAGGCGGGCAACAAAGAACAATCAAAATTTTTAGAATAAATATTGCCGAATTAATTTTTACGAACCAATTTGGCATTTGATGGGGAAATAAATTTTTTATAAAAAGAACAATAAAGAGGCATGGAAAAAAAACGGCCAGGTATTCTGTTTTAAGCATCATCGACCAATTAATTCCGTAAAATACACTGGAAGCAAGGTAGTTTACAGAAATTACCGGCCGGAAACTGAGTGTTATGCAAAACAGCGCGAAATAAAGAACGGGCGCGTCTTTTTTTCTGAAAATATAAAGGCAGAACAAAAACAAACCAATAATGGCCAGCGCCGATGATTCAGCAATGTCAAGAAAATAATACACCATCCGGTGCCTGATCACGGCCCTTGATTTGCCGATTTCAAAGGCGTGCACAAAACCTCCTTTGCGGTGATGAAAATTTGCGACCTGCACTATCATCTCAACATCTTTTGCGCCTGAAGGAATTCTTAGCTGTATGTCGCGGTTCATAGGCGTTGTGCTTTCTTTATCTGTTCCTATCGTTCCAACTTCTCCGGCAAGTTTTCCATTCAAAAAAACCCTGAAGGAAGTCTGCACGCTGTATATATCCAGTGTAAGCTCTTCATCTGGCAAAGAATTGAGTTTTATGCGATAGGTTGCGTAACCAATGTTACTGATGGATTTATTCTTTATTTTTAAATCGCCCCAGGACCCGGGAATCAGCAGTGTGTCGGGCTGAATTAAATTGGTTGAATCGTTTTTAAAATCTGCAGGAGTTAACAGGTTGTTCCAGTAAAATTCCCACTTCTGATCAATTTTCAGAACATTCTTATCATCTGGTTTCCAACCGGAGAAATCCATCACAGCTGTCTGCGCTGCCGAAAGCGAAACAAGGATGTAAAAAGAAAAAAGAATAAAAAACTTTTTCATTTAACAGCAGTGACTTAATGAATCTTGAACTCCTAAATATATCGAAATTTTTGTTTCAATAATTTTTCGTTTAAAATGTTAATTGTGTCGACAGTAAAACGTGTTTCATCTTAATTCAAATGTTGATTCCCACAGTTCGGGTGGACAACACCCGAACGAGTAGTGGGAGCGTTTTAGGCTTGTAAACATTTATTCCCACAGTTCGGGCGAACAACATCCGAACAAGTATGTGAGATTTTTTTTTGCAGACTGAAGTTTTGATTTTCAAACTCAAAAACTCCGGACTAACGGACTTCGGACTCGCGGACTTTTTTCGTGGCTTTTATCCTTCTACCAGGAAGAAATATAGTTCTTTTGGGCCATGAGCACCATACACAAGACTTTGCTCAATGTCGGCTGTTTTAGAGGGCCCGCTGATTAAGGTTAACATGGAAGGTAGTTTGTTGTCGTATTTTGTTTTTACAAAATTAAAACCGTCCTGCACAGAATTTATTACCTGCGCAGTAAATGCAATAACAATGTGTACATCGGTATCAACAAAAAATTTTCTTCCGGTAAGTTGTTTTGAAGAGACAATGAAAGAACCTGTATTTGCCACAACGCATTCGCAAAGAGAAACTCCTATTAATGCATTTTCTGCTATTGTAGATTCAGGAAATTTATCAATTACTTTTATTCCGGCTTTTGTGAGAAAGTAAAATATTTCTTCTTCTTTACTTAAAGCTTGTTGCCAGTTTTTTTCTGCGAAAAGATCTTTCAGGTTTTCGGTAAGTTCATCTTCGTTCAAACAAAAAATAAAATTTCCGTGCAGTTCAGAGAATTTTTCGGCAAAAATTATTTCAGGTGCCTCTTCGCTTTTCAAAAATATTTC
>JACMLS010000174.1 GCA_014379485.1 Bacteroidia bacterium
CTTTTCTTTTTTCTCTTTCTTCTTGATTTCGTTTCCGTTTTTGAATTTTTGTTTTGATTGGAGTTTGTTGTTTGAAAAAGTGCGCATTCTTCCGTGTAGTTTATCATTCTTAAAATTTGTTTTTACCATTGGCAAACCCAGTTCGTTATACAATTCATATCTTCCCGATTTTTTTCCGTTGCGGTAATGCAGGATCTCTTTGATTTGTCCGTTCTCAAACCAGCTCATCCATTTTCCTTCCCGAAGTCCATTCTTATAGTTTCCTTTTTCTTTGAGATTTTTATTCTGGTAAAAAGAACTGAAAGTTCCGTGGAGCAAATAGCCGTCAAATCCACCTTTGGTAAATAAGACCTTGTTGGAACTGAACCAGAAATAAGTGAGTTCTTCTTTTGGCGTTATTTCTACTTTTGTGGCCATTACACTCACTTTAATACTTTGTTCGGGTTCGTTTATGTAATGCGTAAATGTTTTCGGAATTTTTACGGTTGATGGCTGTGCATATATAAAAATCATTGCAGCTAAAAAGCAAAGTATAATGCAGATAATACGTCTTATTGTATGAGTTTTAGAAATGGTCATAGTCTTATAATTTTATTTTTTTTCTGAAAAGTGATCATTACAGAGTCTGAAAATATTTTTGAAAGTTTTATTCCGTTTATTGTTTCGCCCTGGTTAATTGAGTATTCTTTTCCGTCGTGAGAGACGATTGCGCTCTTTTTTCCGTTCTGACGATTGGCAATGATTCCAGTGAGTTTTAGTGAGGCCAAAGGATCAATCGGTTCAATTTTCTTTTCTTTTTCAACTTTAACGACTTCTTTTTTCTGTTTTGGTTTGGAATTTTCAGAACTTGAATAAGAATTTTTATAATTTCCTGAAAAATTATTGCTATTAAAATTCCCTCCTTTTAAGAATGGATCGGGATAATTTCCATCAATAGCATATTCAATTGTTGGCATATTCAAAACTGTTTTGTCATTTATCTTTTCATTAAAACTTGTTTGTTCTTCTTCCCCTCCAAAAAAATTAAAGAAGCGCATTCCTATAAGGCCCCAGATTGCGAGTACGACAAGAATTAAAAAATATTGCATCCTTTTCTTTTTCATTTTATCTGGCATGAAGTGTCTCGTCACTCAGGACTTTTCGCTTGGCTTTTTTTTGTGACGAGACTGCTTCATGATTTTCTTAATCGTTTATTGGACTGTAAATTTTTGTGTCGCACACCAGGCACTCCAGTTTCCGGCGCTGTCTCCAGATTTTATTTTCCAGAAATATTTTTTTGTTGAAATCCCTGTAAAACTGTAAACCGTTGAAGTTGTATAAAAAGGTGAAATGGCAGGATTGGTGAATAATGTATCATTGGAAATAAAAACACTGTCGCCAATGGCAGAATTGTCTCTAGACCAGGAAATGGAAACAGGATTTGGAATGGAGGCAGCGTTTGTTGGGGTTAATGGAACAGGAACTGTAGGCGCAGTCAGGTCAATTGTAATTGTTCTGGAAGAATAAGTGGAATTAGAAAAAGTGTTTTCACCTCTTACTTGCCAGGTATACACTCCATCTGATAAAGTGAATGGAAAAGAATCTGTGAGCAAATAATAATCCGCTACTAAAACGCTGCTGCTATTTAAAACCTGGAAACGGTAACCGTCAGCATTTGCAAGCGTATCCCATTTGTAAATTTGGGAAGCGGTTTTTGTAACCAATCCGTTTGCTGGAGAAATTAAAGTGAGCACCTGATTACTAATATCCGGCGAAGAAGTTATTTTGATGTTATAAGTCTGAAAAGCGGTTTCCGTTCCTGAATTGTAAGCCTGTATTCGCCATTGGTATTTTCCGGGAGAAAGAGAGATCGTAAATTTATTTCCGGTTAAACTTGTATCAGAGACCAGTTGCAAAATGTTTGTGAAAGTAGAATCTACGATCTGCACGCGGTATTTAATGTTTTCCATTTCCAGTTTATCCCACCAGAAAGTTATGCTGCTGCTGGAGGTTGTGAGATTGTTTATTGGCGCTAAAACAGTAATTGTTTTACTGGTCAGACTTTCTTCAAAAACCTGTTTGGTGCAGTTTGTAAAGCAAAGAAACAAAACAATTGCAAAAATGTTTTTTATGTATTTAAAATTTCGTTTCATTTTTCTGAAATATTTATAATGTGGTTGATATACAAATACAAATTGAGCTGTTCTCTTTTTGTTTTATTATCCTTTACCTTTCTGAAATCCGCTTCAGCTATTTTGCCGGTTTTACTTTTATGCTCCAAATGATTTACGAGTTTTACCAATGAGTGAAAATTCCCTTGCACAACAAACTGATGCGTTTCTACTATGTATTCGATTTCCTGTTTAGTTTCGGCACCGGGATATTCTTTCACTGTAAGACCAATGCTATCGCAAAAAGAAGTAAGTTCCTTTAAAAGTTTTTGCTGAAAGGCAAGGCTATCTTTGTTGCTTCCTATTTTAGATTCCAGTAAGATCATGTCTTTTCTAAGCGCTTCTTCTTTTTCAGGAAGGTCTTTTGCTGTTTCTGCCCTGCTTTGCATTTCATTGCAATCACTGATGGCCGCAAATGTTTTTTTATAACCAAAAGACCAGGAAATAAAAAGCATGAAAACAAAGACAACGATCATCAGTTTGTTTCGCTTCTTGTATGTTAATCCTTTGAACATTTTTTTCTTCCTTGACTTATTTCAATGTTATTTCCAAACTGAAAAATCCCTTCGCATTTTCATCGTCTTGCTTGTAATTCGTTAATAAAACTTCTTTTACAAAATCTTTCTGCTTAATTCTTTTTATCCAGTCATTAATACCACTTCCTGAAAGACTTTGCCCTTTTACGGAGATTAACTGTTTATTAAAAGATGAATGTTCATCTCCGTTCTCCATTTTCTTTTCCAGTGGAAAAACAGTCATACGATTGAGTTTAATGTCTGTAGGAACCGTTGAGCCAAGTTGGTCGCTTAAAAAAGCAAGGTTATCAGGAGATAAAATTCCTGAGCCAAGAGCAAAAGTCATTTTCTCGTCTAAATTCTTTTTTAATTCGTCGTAACTTTTTAAAGCATTTTCTTGCCAGCCTATCTGCGATTCTAATTGTTGTTTTTTGTTGTGAAAGTGTTGAAAGACGAAAAAATTGATGAGAAGTGTTACTAAAAAGAAAATGACTGCTGTAGTTGCATAAAAGCTGAATTTTTTCTTTTCAGTAAAGTCAGTTTTTCTTTCGTTGACAATAGGGCAATGAGTTTTAGCATGTGTAAAACTCCATCCGCTGAAATAGGAGCAGGCGCCGGCAAAGATCAATAAGTTTTTTTGCGTTCCATTTTCGTTTTCCGTTTCCGGAATTTTTGTGTCTTGTGTGACTGCACCAATTTCCAAAACACCTTCTTTGGAAATAACCAGTTTGTAATTTCTGAAAATTAAATCAGAAGTATCAGCATCTTTTGTAAGAACAGAACCAATGCAACCTATTACCAAGGGACCTAAGTGACATTCAGTGACAAAAAGACCTTTCTCTTTTAATTTTTCGAGTATCGGATCTATAATAGATCTTCTCATCATGGAGACAAGAGAAGAGGTTTCATTTATTGATATGGCTTCATAATAAAAATCATCCGCGTTTGCATTCGGAATTACTTTTCCGGCAACTGTTTCATCCAGGTCTTCTAATGAAAAATTCAGTTTTTTATTTAAAATCCCTTTGCCGTCCACGCATAAAACAATCGGCGTATTTTTATCTTTTAATTTTAAAAGGATTAATTCAATTTCTATTTCTCCGAAAAACTCTTCTTTTGTAAGTACAGCGTTCTTTTTTGATTCATATATTCCCAATGAAAAAAAAGTTGTTTCATTTTCATAATTCACTTCCAAAACAGCCACTTTAGCTGAGCGTGCAATCTTTTGATTTATGTTATCTAAAAATTTCATTTAGTAAATAATGATTGGTCGTATAAAAATGGTGAGCTTGCTGTTTGATTTTGCTTTGGTGCGGCTGCTGAAAAACCATTTGATGATGGGAATGCGTGAAAGAAAAGGAGTTCCGGAACTGGTGTTGTTGGTTGACTCTTCTTCTAAACCACCCAGCATTACCATTTCACCGTTCTTTACACGGATCATCGATTTAAAATCGCGCGTAATTGAACCAGGAGGCGCAGTTGGTGAAATACGTGGTGTAAAAGAAGATTGTTTAACCGCAATGTCTAAAGTGATCTGCTCATCAAGTGAAACCATTGGAGTAATTCCCACACTTAAATCTGCGCTCACAGATTTGTATTGAATGGCCGTTTGCACCGTGGCATTCAGTCCGCCCAGATTTGTATTCGTTTGCTCTAAGTAATATTCAGTTTTTCCGATGCTGAGTTTTGCAGGGCTTCCATTGAGCGTTGACAATTGAGGAGTGGATCTTAATTTCAAATATCCTTGTTCTTCGAGCGCTTTTAGTTTCAGGTAAAAATTCGGAGTAACATTTCCCAAAATAATCCCTCCGAAACCATTTAGGCCTGAAATAACATTGTTGATGGCGCTGGAGTTAAGATTAATATCGATGCTTGGAAAGACAGTCTGGTTGGCATTTACCGGCGCTGTTCCTATTCCTGCCTGAATTCCTGTTGCAACCGTTTTAGAATCGCTGATGTCTACTATCATTACTTCTATTGCAATTACAGGAACCACTTGATCTATTTGCATCATAAATAATTCCAATTCATCCAAACGAGGCTGAGAACCGCTTGCAATAATTCCGTTCAGATCAGGAAATGCTTTTAAGTCGAGGCCTTTTTTTAATTCTGCGGGAATTACATCGATCAACTTATCTGCTGAACGGTATCTCAGTTGAATTAATTTTGTTGCTCTTAATCCTTCAATACTTCTGTCTCCGATCAAATAAACTCCGTTCTCCTTTTTAGAAGTGTATTCTGTTCCGTTAAATACATTTTTTAATAAATCTTCATTAGTACTTTGCTTTATATTCAACGAAGTATTCCCTTTCAGGTCTGTAAACAAATAATAACTCAGTTTCAATTCAGCTGAAGCTGCATCCACCAAATCTTTTATCTCCACATTATTTGCCTGCACATCCAGTAAGCCGGAAGTAGAAGTAAGCGTCAATCCTTTTGCATTTGAAGTGGAACCCGATTTTACATTTCCAGGATTTTTAATTCCTAAAGACTCTTTTTCTTTTTTCTCAATGTAAAAAGTTTGCCCGTCTGCGCTTTCCACTTTTAATTCATTGGTAAAAGCCATGTTTTCGAGTGCTTTGTTAAGTGGAAGCGATTGAAAATATCCGCTTACTGTTTTATTTAAAAGATCAGGAGAAAAGACAATGTTTTTTCCAGTTAATAAAGTCAGCGCTTTTGCAACAGAAGCAAGTGAATCGTTTTGCAGATCCATGACCACAAGACTTGTAATTTTATCGTACTCGATTTTTAATTTTTTCGTTACCACTTTTATTGCCGTAACAGGAGCTACATAAGGCGTAATTGACATGATGGGACCAGTAAATGTAATATCCAGCTCATAATTTTTAGAAAGAAACAACAGAACTTCAGAAACAGTAACACCCGTAAAATTGTTCGTGATCTTTTTTGTGAGGCCCGGGTCTACATTTACGTTTAAACTATTTGTGGCCGCAACATTGCGTATAAACTCCTGTATGCTTGCACCGTTCACCGTAAACTCTATTTTTTGCGAAAGACCGGGATATGTTTTAGAAAGTGAGTCCAGATTTTCTTTTATGATTGCAAAACGATCTGTTTGAGCATTTATGGAAAAGCATAAAAACAAAAAGAGCAAAAGAAAGAAGCTTTTCGCGTTTTTTAAAAAATGTATTTTGTAAAAAATGTTTTTCATCTTAGTTATCAGATAAAAGTATTGGGTAAATCTCGTCGAGGCTTGTTTGTCCATTTTCAAAAAGTTTAAAAGCGTTAAATGATAATCTCGTAATGTTTCTTTCTTTCAACTCTTTGTCTAAGGCAAGCTGATTGTTTTTTATGTGCGCTGCTAATTCAGTGTCAATAGGAATCACTTCGTAAATGGCTTTTCTGCCTTTATAACCGGTAAAATGACAGTGGTCGCAGCCTTTTGGAATGAAATGTTTTTTTAGTAAAATTTCAGATTTAAAAGTTTTAGGAAAAAGATCATTTGTAAAACCCTGCTCTTTTTTGCAAAGAGGGCAGAGGAGACGCAATAAGCGTTGGGCAACACTTGTATTAATAGTGCTGGCAATTAAAAAAGGTTCAATGCCCATATCGATCAATCGCGAAATAGTTCCCAATGCAGAATTGGTGTGAATGGTAGAGAGCACAAGATGTCCTGTTAGCGAAGCACGAATGGCCATCTGAGCAGTTTCACCATCACGAATTTCTCCGAGCATGATCACGTCAGGATCTTGTCTTAAAAATGTTCTGAGTGCGCTTGCAAAAGTTAAACCGATGCTTTCTTTTAATTGAACCTGGTTAATTCCTTCTAAAGTGTATTCAATCGGGTCTTCAATCGTTAAAACATTAGTAGTGTTTTTATTTAAAAGTTTTAGAGTTGCGTAAAGCGAGGTTGTTTTTCCACTGCCCGTTGGACCGCTTATTAAAATTATTCCGTGCGGTTTTTTTATTCCCTCTAAGTAATGTTTTAACTGAAGCTCAGAAAAACCAAGTTTACTTATTTCAATGTGAGAAGAATCATTACTTAAAATTCTCAAAACAATTTTTTCTCCCCAAAGAGTTGGAAGAACGGAAACGCGAATATCAAATTTATGACCGCTGTAATTAAAAATGATCCTTCCATCCTGCGGTAAACGTTTTTCTGAAATATCAAGGTTTGCTTTTATTTTTACGATGTTTATTAAAGCTGGAAAATTCGCTTTCCCAATTTGATAACGTTCAACCAATAATCCATCAATGCGGAAACGAATTCTGCATTTCTCCTCATAAATTTCAATGTGTATATCGGAACTCCCAAGTTCTTTAGCTTCAGAAATCAAATTCGGAATAAAATCATCTCCCGCAGAATTTACCTGTCTCGACTTTTGTTTCAATTCCGTTTGATTTTTACGGTAATTCTGCGCAAGATTTTTTTGTATCGTCAAAGTTGAAACAGGAACCAATTCTATTTTTTTACCGAGAAGCATTTCCAATTCCTGTTGCGCAGAATTTTTATCTGCTTCCTCATCAATAAAAAATTCTGTTTTAACAGCATCAGAAAATTTTGGAACCACACGGTAATGCCAGGCCTGGTCAGTAGTAATGACCTTTTTTAATTCCAGTGTAAGTTCCTCTGTTGTGTTCATGGCAGCATAAATTTTTCAAACAAGGCGGCATTATCAAAGCGATCAATTTTAAAAATTTCTAAAGCAATAATACTGATGCAAAAGAGAAGTGAGCAAATTCCTGCAAGAGGAATCGTGATTTTGTTTTCTGATTTTCTTCTTACGATAAAAAGAAAGATCGAATAGATCAATGCCCCCAAAACACTTAGCAGAATGAAATACAGAAAGAGTACATTAGAAAAACAAATGGCGGGAGCAACAAATAACAGTGCGTCAGCAAGCCCCGCTTTATTTTTCAATGCAAAATTGAATTTCTTTTCTTTAAAGAAATAAAAGATTACCAGTGAAAAGTAAATGATCAGTATAACTGAAATGTTTAATAAAATGGTTTTTAAAAACAAATCCAGATCAGTTATTGAATACGCGCAAATCCCCAATGAAACGGCGATTATTAAAAGTATTTTCCATACAGTTACTAATCGAGTCCGCACATCTTCAATGAAAATGAGGATTCCTGAAAAAGATAGAAATATGTACAAACCCGTCAACATTCGTTTATTGCTTTAATGTTAATCACAACTTCATAATTCTTCATTCAACATTTTTTATCCTGAGCCTGTCGAAGGGCATTATTCATCATTTTTTCTCGCACCAGTCTTACATCTTACGTTCTTATATCTTATATCTTATATCGATTTTTAATCCGGTGTCACTTCTTTCAAATTCATATCCTGATCAATCTCCCACACGTTATAAGTTCCGTCTCCATCAAAATCAGTAACAGAAGTTGCTTTGGCTTTGAATTGCCTGTTGTCTGCCGCAGTGATTTCTACACTGTAGTTTGCCCTTCCGTTTTGCGATACTAATGTTTGTTGTTCAAAGCCCAGGTCTTTTATTTCAGGACTGTATTTGGAATTGACGAAGAAAAAAGTTTTTTCTAAACTATGCAGATGTTTTAATTGGATTTGTGCTTCCATTGTTTTTGCTTTTGTTACCTGTGGCATAAACGATGGCATGGCGAGTAGTAATAAAATTCCTATGATGGCTACTACTACAAGAATTTCTGTAAGCGTATAGCCTGAAATCTTTTTAGAGAAGAATAAATATTTTTTTTTCGCGATCATTTTTTTTGTTTTTAATGACAAGATCAACCGCGTAAAAAAACGAAAAAGAGTAAAGCAAAAGAGTTAAAAAGAGCGCTGTTAATATCACTTTCAAATATTCATGATTTGAATAAGTGAATTTCTTTTTTCTGTTAAAAAACTAAATTTCACCAATGAAAAACACGAAAAACAGAATATTCATGATATGAATATTTAACAATTGGGGTCCCCTAAAATGTTGACAAATACCGGACTTATTAACCGCAAATATTTTTTTTGGTTTGTTTGTTTTTGAAAACATCAACGCGAAAAAATATGAATCGCTTAGTTGCTGAACTAATATTGCAGAGTGATTAATTGTGTTTTGAAAAAAAATAAATTTTAATTCAAAAAGAATGAAGAGTAAAAGAATAAGCAGATCATTAAGGCAAAGCATTGTGATATGTTATATATACATGTGTGCAATTTGCGTTCCAGCGATTTTCAAATCGCAAACTTTTAATTATACATTATCAATAGACAGTTCTGTTTCTTACGAGGCCTTAAGCAATGCAACACCGTTAGCTAACGATACATTAAACTGGAATTTCTTTTATAAACTACCTGTTGGATTTTCTTTTCCTTTTTTAGGAAAAAACTTTGACAGCCTGCGCATTGAAACAAACGGTTTAATTGTTTTTGAAGATAACAATAACTTTTCCTTGATAGCTTTTCATAATTTCAAAAACAAAGTCGATTCACTCGGACATCGTTCTTCTTTGAGTTATAACGTAAGTGGCAATCCTGGCGAAAAAATTTTTAAGCTGCAATACAAAAACGTGGGGCAAGGCAATGACACACGTGAGCTGCTAAGCTACCAGTTGTGGTTGCGGGAAAATGGAAACACAGAAATAGTAGTTGGATTTAATACTTACGGAATCTTAAGCAACGATTCTATAACAGACACCAGCCAGGTTATTATGATGGGGTTTATTAACCGGAACATGGATACAGGCCAAAACGGTCTTTTCATAAGCAACACGCCCTCTCATCCTCAATCAACGCCTATAGATGCCGAGCATACTGATCTTCCTTATTTAAGAACTATGCCACGTTCAGGATTTAGATATGTTTTTAGCCCCGTGTCCAACTAGAAAATTATTCAATATGAAAAAAATAAATTTAATAAAGGTCTTGCTGCTTCTTTTAGTTTCTGCAATGTCTGTAAAATCGTTTGCGGGTAAGCGGTATTGGCTGAATAACGCTGCAGCAAACTGGAATACGACCGGGAATTGGTCTACAAGCAGTGGTGGAGCAAGCGGCGCATCTGTTCCAGGAGTAAATGACACGGCTTACTTTGACAGCAACGGAAAAGGTGATTGCAGTCTAGATGCTAATATTAGTATTAAGCGTATTGAAATGTTGAGTGGTTATGACAGCACTTTTAGACAAAATGGCTTTACAATAACTTTAGGAACTACTGGTGGCACTTTTTCAGGCGGTACTTTTACAGGCGGGTCCGTAAGCATGACCTCATCAGGAGCGGTAGTAGTTTCTGGATGCGCCTTTACAACTACAACAGGAACACTTACATGTAGCGGCAGCTTTACTCTTAGCAGTGGTTCTTTTACCCAAGGGAGTGGAACTATTAGTTTTGTTGCAGCTACTTTTTCAGGAGGAACGTTTACCGGCGGATCCGGAAATATTACTTCATCAGGAACTGTAACAATTTCGGGATGTGCTTTTACCAGTACGAGCGGAATATTTACCAGCGGAGGGGCCTTTACTTTTAGTAGCGGGTCTTTTACTCATAATAGCGGTATTGTACGTTTTACCAATACCTGTACTATAACGGGAAATATAACTTTCTATAACCTGAAACTTGATGCAACGTCTGCCGCTAAAACCTACACGATTGCATCTGGCAATACATTACAAGTAGATTCGAGCCTGTATTTTACGGGAAACAACTCAATTACTGTAAACACCGGAACGATTGACGCTAAGAAAAATGTTTATCTGACAAGCTCTGCAGGAACAGGTGGGGGAAGCGCAACTTTAAAATTTACAGGCAGCGGAAGTCAGACTTTAAGTGGCCCCGCCAATTTCCAGGACTATCTTCCAAATGTTGATATTAATAAAACCGACACCTTACATCTTGCAAATAAAATTAGAGTTGCTGGAAATTGGACTCGAACTGCAGGCGTTGTAGATGGCGGAAGCAGCACAGTAACTTTTATAAACACAAAAACAATTACTGGCTCCCAAACACTTAATAAAGTTTACATTCAGGCAACAGCTGCGGCAACCGTTACTATTGCTGCGAGTACAACACTCACCGTTGTTTCTGATTTTAAAATTTTGAATAATGGTGGAACGGGTTTTGCGATTACGATTAACACTGGAAGTATAGATGCCAAGGGAGATATATACCTTGCTAATGATGTTACTGGTGGCGGCGGTTCTGCCACAATTAATATCGTTGGTACGGGCACTCAAACTATTTACGGCTCTACTACAGCGGGCAACTCACCATTACCGGGAGTTAACATAAATAAAGCTTCCGGCACGCTTTATTTTTCCGATTACGTAAATGTTGCGGGTAACTGGGCGCATACTACGGGTACAATTTCGCAAGGAACTTCGATTATTTATTTTAGCGGGACCAATACAATTTCTACTTCAGACTCCCTGAAAACGGTAACATTTCACACAGGTACTCATACAATTTCAAGCGGTAAAACAATTATTGTAGATAGTCTACTTACAATTGCCGGTTCAACAATAAATACCGGGACAATAAACGCAAGAGCAAACCTTGTTATTGGAAGTGTAGCAACAACGGGTGGTGGAAACGCAACTTTAAATATTAACGGGACCGGCAATCAATCATTAACCGGAAATTCTACAACCGGCAATGATCGCTTGCCCAATACTGTTATAAATAAATCTGCCGGCACTCTTTCCGTTACCAATACGGTCTCAATTGGCGGTAATTTCACTTATAC
>JACMLS010000175.1 GCA_014379485.1 Bacteroidia bacterium
CGCGCAAGGTCAATTAGGCCAGGCTTTGGGCCGTTTGCTGATGGTAACTGAAAACTATCCGGAACTGAGAAGCAACGCAGCATTTTCTGAACTGAGAACTTCTATTGAAGGCTGCGAGAACAGGATTGCTACTGCGCGTACGGTTTATAACGACAAAGTAACCAATTTCAATACGGAAATCAGTAAAATACCTGGCTCTTTGTTTGCGTGGGGGTACAAAGATTTACCAACGTTCAAATCTGATGCCGGTGCCGAAAAAGCTCCGAAGATCGATTTCAGTACTCCAGCCAAATAAGGTAGTAGCAATTAACTAAAATAAAAAAATTGGACGCAGATACATTTTTCACATTAGAGCAACAGGAAAAAATTGTTGCTGCAATTAAAGAGGCGGAAAAAAACACTTCGGGAGAGATTCGTGTACACGTTGAAAAAAAATGCGCCTACGATGTGAGAAAAAGAGCTGCAAAAGTTTTTACCAAACTTAAAATGCACAAAACAGAACTGCGCAACGGCATTTTGTTTTACATTGCAACCGAGAGCCATACTTTTTTCCTGGCCGGAGATAAAGGCATACACGAAAAAGTGGGACAGGATTTCTGGGAAAAGGTAAAAGACAAAACCATTGCGCATTTTAAAGAAGGAAAAATTGCCGAAGGTCTTGCTGAGGCAATTTTAGAATGCGGTGATCAATTAAAAAAACATTTTCCCTATAACAGCGCAACCGATACAAACGAACTGAGTGATGAAATTTCTTTTAATAATAATTAGCGTTGAAAAGAGCAGAAGCATTTAAAAAAACATTTTTTACCAGGGCACTGTGTCTCCTGGTATTTTTATTTTCCGGAATTTCTTTATTCTCTCAGTATTCTGATAAAATTCCGGATGCACCAAGACCGAAAAGGCTTGTAAATGTTTTAGGAACGAGCAGCGAAAGTCAGAATTTTTTAAGCAACTCTGAAATCAATCAGCTCGAAAAAAAATTAGTGAGTTACGATGACACCACCAGTAACCAGATCTGTGTGGTAATCGTAGATAATTTTAACGGCTTAGCAGATTTTGAATACGCCACCGGAATTTTAAATAAATGGGGTGTTGGCCAGGAAAATAAAAGAAACGGAATTGTTGTTTTAATAAAACCAACAAAAAGCGATGGTGGCCGAAGATTTTTTATTGCACCGGCAGATAAGTTGCAAGGCGTACTTCCAGACCTTCGCTGCAAAGAAATTGAAAATGATTTTATGCTTCCGAACTTTAAGAACGGAGATAATTACGCTGGACTTGATGAAGCAACAAGCGCTTTGATCAAATACGCAAGAGGCGAATACAATGTTAAACGCAAAGGAAAAGGTGTTGGTGGTTTTGCAAGAAACAACTGGAAATTTCTGATTCTTGGTTTTTTTGTTCTGATCTGGATCTTTAGCCGTTTTGGCCGTGGTGGCGGAGGAAGAACATATGGTGGAGGCGGATTTATTGGAGGATTTGGAGGAGGATTTGGCGGCAGCAGTGGTGGTGGCGGAGGAGGCTTTGGTGGTTTTGGTGGCGGAGGTGGAGGAAACGGTGGTGGTGCCGGAGGAAGTTGGTAAAGAAAATAATTATAAATAAAAAATTTGAAATTATAAATTGGCATGAACGCAGAAAAAATTTGGTTTACATCAGACCATCACTTCGGACATAAAAACATTATTGAATTTTCTAAACGGCCTTTTTCTTCTGTTGAAGAAATGAATGAAACAATGATTGAGCGTTGGAATGAAAAAATAGGCAAAGAAGATGAAGTTTATCATTTAGGAGACGTTGCATTACTTTCTTCCGGAAAATTAAATCCGATTCTTGACAGGCTTAATGGAAAAATTTATTTAATAAACGGAAATCACGAAAGTTCTGCTAATGACTGTGCAAAGAGGTTTGAGTGGATCAAAGATTATTTTGAGCTTACCGTAAAAGATGAGGATGCACATAAAGGAGAAAGATTCATTGTTCTTTTTCATTATGCCCAAAGAGTATGGAACGCCAGTCACTTCGGAACCTGGCATTTATACGGCCATTCGCACGGCGATCTTCCGGACGA
>JACMLS010000176.1 GCA_014379485.1 Bacteroidia bacterium
ATCCTTTTAATTTTGAAATACTTCAAAGTTAAAGACGAGTATTACCATCGCACGCTATTTTGGGGAATTCTTGGAGCCATTGTGTTCAGGGCTATTTTCATTTTTGTGGGTGCTTTTCTAATTCATAAATTCCATTGGATATTGTATATTTTCGGCGTGCTCCTTATATATTCAGGTATCCGGATTTATTTCGAAGACGGGGATGAAAAAATAGAACCTGAAAAGAATCCCATCCTTAAACTCTGCAGAAAGTTTTTACCCATCTCAAATGATGACCATGGTGGGAAGTTTATGATAAGGCAGGGCGGTCGTTTACTATTTACACCTTTGTTTCTTGTTATCGTTTTAATTGAAACGACTGATCTCATTTTCGCAGTTGATTCTATACCCGCTGCCTTTGCCATTACGCAAAATGAATTTTTGATTTATACTTCTAATATTTTTGCCGTGATGGGTCTTCGGGCTATGTTCTTTTTACTGGCAGGGGTAATTGACAAATTTTATCTTTTACAAAAAGGGCTTTCTATTATTTTGTTTTTTATTGGTGCCAAAATGCTGTTGGATATTTGGCAGATCGAAATTAATGTCTATGTCTCTTTTACCGTTATTATTGCTACACTCACCCTATCAATTATTTTTTCAGTGTTGTTTCCTCGTAAAGTCAAAGACTAGAATCTCAAATTCATATTATACACGTTCTAAAAAAATATTCTTGGGTAGAATTTTTAAAAGAATGGGTAAGGTTAAAAATCTTTGTGGTAAAGAAATGATAACAAAGGTTGGAATTGTTTTGAGCATGTAAATCAGTTCAAGCCGCATCATTTCTTTCTCTTCAATACTCAGTTCTTTAGATCGGGCTTTTTTTAAGAGATTTACGATCTCTTCGCTTTCATTAATTTCTTTCATCAAGCGCCCTTTATTTTTCTCTGTAATCTTAGAAACACGTTTTATAAATTGCTCACTTACTTGCTGATAATCTTGCTTGTTTTGTAAAAACTCCAATTGTTGCCAATGCTCCAAAACGAAGCCTTCAATGGCTATCATGCTATTCTCCGCGTCTTCACCATTAAATCCGAGGTATCGACAAAATTGATCAATAAAGTCTATTTCAGCTTGTTCAACTTTTTTATCGGCCCAAATAGTAAGTATCGCCATCTCAAGAAAAAATTTTTTTAAAATCCATGAGCTTTCAGATGGCAAATCGATGTTTTCAATATCAATTCCCTTTTCAAATATTCTAAGTGACTCCTTTCTTCTATCGGCAGGTAAGTCAGTGCTGTGAAGAAAAAATTCAAAAAGTTTCTTCTCTTCGTAAGCTATTTCTTTATTGGCGTGCGCAGCTGCCGCAATTACCTTTACGATGGAAAAGCGAAGTTCTTCTCGCTCATATCTAAAAAAATCAGATACGATCTTATCTGCATTGGTATGAATCCATTGTCCAAAAATAAATACGTCAAGAAAAAGTAAACTGTTATGAAAAAAGTAAGACCAGAAATTACCATTAAATTCGCTGGTGTTTTCAATTCTTTTATCTAGGATTTTTTCTGCCAATTCTAAAGGTGAGCGCTTGCGCCCGAACAAAGTTTTGACAGGGGTAGAAATTTCCGGGAAAATATTATTATAAAAATTCCCTATACTTTCTAGTGTTTTCATTATCACTTTCGTGATTTCATCTGGGGTATTAAGTGGTTTATCGTAAAATAACAAAGAGCTGCTGATAAGGCTTTCGGCCAAAAGTATCTTCATCCGGTCTTTTTCACTCCAGCCATGTAGGGAAGGCAGATCAATATCGCCTACAGACTGCCCATACATTAAACCTGTTGGCTGAATAATTCGATACAGAGAGTGTTCTGGATGTGAGGCCTTGCGGTTTTCTTCAGAAGTAAGGTCTTTGTGTAACGCTTGCCTAAATTCTAAATATTCCTTAAGCCATCCTTGAGTGTCTGGTTTCATAAATATGAATTGCCCAAAGTAAATATTTTTATGAGTAACCTTGAAGCGAATTACTTTAAAAACACCTTCCAGCCTTTGGCTTCTATGTTTTGAGCGATAGTCTCCACTTCCGCTTTCATTATCTTTTTAAATTCATCAAGACGTTGACCTATCGCTTGATCGTGTGCTCCTAGTATCTGGGCAGCTAAAATGCCGGCGTTGCGGGCCCCATTAAGAGCGACCGTGGCAACTGGAACACCAGCAGGCATTTGTAGAATAGAAAGAACGGAATCCCATCCATCAATTGAATTAGATG
>JACMLS010000177.1 GCA_014379485.1 Bacteroidia bacterium
GATTAATTCCTTTTAGAATTGTGATGAGAAAAAGTGAGAAATGAATGATCAGACCAATTACTCCGCACTCAGAAAAATAAGAAAGAAATTCTGAATGCGCATTTCCTTTGGTGCCATTAAATGTACTGGTGTAATTAAGATCTTCGCGCACCTGGTATTGCCCGTAAAAAAATTTGTAAGTGCGTGGCCCGAATCCGAACAATGGTTTTTCGGCCCCCATACGAATGGCGCATTTCCACCTGTTCAGTCTTTCCTTGTTAGATGCGTCTGTTTGAATATTTGTAATGGAAGTAATGGTTTGTGTAAGATCTTCTTTATTACTGAGGGCTTTTGTTTCTGAGATCTTTGAGATAATAAGATCCTGGTTGATCCAGAGTACTGATCCGGAAATAAATATAATTATCATGAAGGACCTTGCGGTCAGGCCAAGTTTCAGCCCGCAAAACAATAAAAAACAAAGGGCAAGACTGAGCCAGGATGCTCTGGAAAAAGAAAAGTATTCTGCTATAAAAAATAATGCAAGAAGCGGGATCAGGATGAAAATAACTGAACGGCTTTTAAAAAATCTTTTGTAATAAAATGTTAGCGCCAGAAGAACCGGAATGAGAAAGGCGAGGCAGGCCCCGTAAACAGTATGATCGTTAAAAAAAGGTTTCGGCATTACATAGGAAACCGCCTGCATAAAATTGTATTTTGCATGAAAGATCATTCCATGTATGATTGGAATAACGAATCCTAAGGCGTAGATAAGAAAAAAATAATATGGCTTTTTATATTTTTGGAGCCATTGAATAATTAGTACGTAAAAAGCCATTACATAACAGATGCGTACAATAGAATATTTAAACGAAACAAGTTTTAATTCACTGAAAAGAGAACAGATCAGTAGCCAGGCAAGTTCCATTGCAAGAATTTTGCTTATTGGATGCCTGATGAGCTTTTTGTAAAAACCAACAGATTTGTCTGCAGAGAAAAATAGCATCAGCGTTAAGATGGCAATTAACGGTTCGGTTGGAAATTGAAGTTCAACGCCTTCTATTAACGGAACAGCAACTGATAAAGGAATGAAAAAGAAAAGAAGTTTATATAGTGAAGAAACGTTAGTGACCACAAATCCGGTTGCCAGACTTGCCAGCACAACAAAAAAAATCAGGTAGCTGGTAAGGTAATTAGAATACCCAATGCTGATAAAAGTAAAAACGCAAAGTATTATGCACGTCAATACAATGTATAAATTACCTGTTCTTTTTTTTTCAGGAATCACGCGCTACCCGTTTTTTTTATGAATGAAAAGTAAATGTGTTTTAAATAAAGGGCTGCTAACATAAATAAAAGCGAGCCAAGGAAACCTACAGAGATATTAAAACCAAGTAAAGGATAAACAGGAGAATAAATGGGAACAGCATTGTCAACAATATACATTTTAGGAATTGGACGACTACTTAGATTCAGTGCTGATTCGTATTTTTCTTTTAGTAACTGAAGTTTGGTGCTCTCTGCAATATATCGTTGCGTAGTTATTTCAAGTTCAAGTTGTTTGCCTAAGTTGGCAGGGTTAATTGTTGACGCCTGCGTAATAATCTGGTTTCCGCTGATCACCATTCCTCCTGATGATTTAAGTTCATTTCTTAAAAGTGAAAGAATTGCTTTTAAACTATCTGTTTCTGCGCGTTTTTTTAAATAATCTGCTTTAAAAAACTGAACGGCTATGAGGCCATTTGTTTTATAAAAACGTTCTCGTGAGCGTTGCGTTAAACCAACCATATAATTTACGATCTCAGAAGAAAATTCTGGTGCATGTGTTTCAGCTTCAATAAAAATAGACATGGCATTTGTTCTTCCGGCTCTTACTCTTTTTCTAAAGAAAGAGTTGATTTTATCTTTCCACTCAAAATCGCTCGTATCAACTTTGGAATAATTGATCAGGTCGAATTTTTTTATCACAGAATCTTCAAACTGCGTAGAATTGATTATCTGTAACAGGCGGTCTACCTCAACATCATAACCTAATTGAGGATTTTCAAGAGCGCTTTCAAGTGATGTGTTCAGTGGAATAAAAAACGAGGCTTTTGCTGCGTATCTTGGTTTTACAATAAAACTTGCAACAATGGCAATGATCGTGCAGGCAATTACTGTGAACAGAATTAGTTTAAAATTTTTAAGATAAACATTAAAAATGTTTCGTGTAGAAACAGCATCATCAAACAAATTAGTCATAAGGATCTTTTTTACGAATATACTAATTTCAGTTATGGAAAGGGATATTTTTTAACGGATTTAGAGCCGATTCAATTTAATAGAGACCGGTATAGGGAACAATATTTTCTAATGGTTTCACCTATAGGGAAAGGAATTGATTTTTCAGGACTCAACTCAGTTTTAAGAGTGAAGCTGATGATTTCTGATAGTTCGTGTATGTTATTGCCGGCCTTGTTAATGGATGCTTCTGTTGCAATTCCCACAGGATATGAAACTATTTTCATTCCGCTTGCCAGTGCTTCGGTAAAAACATATCCAAAAGATTCAAAAGAAGAGGTATGCAACAGTATCTTGCTTTTTTGCATATACTCCAACACAAGGTCTCTTTCAAGGGCCCCCGTAAAAAGTATATTATTTTGCAAACCCATTTTTTTCGTGAGTGCAAGCAGGTTTTCTTTTTCAGATCCATCCCCAATCAACACTGCTTTTATTGAGGGATTTTTTTCTTTTACAAGACCAATCACTTCTATAAAATGATTGAATTGTTTGACAGGAGAAAGTCCTCCTGCACCCAAAACATCAATAGCACGCGGTCCGGTATTCAATTCACCGAATTCTTTTTCATCAATGCCCAACGGAATTACTTCAGCATGTTGGCCTGAATTTTTTTTAAAAACAGCTTGTTGAAAAGGAGACAAACAAATAAACTTTGCAGAAACATTTTTAAAAAAACGAAGGTATTTGTTGCCGGCTAAAACATCCTGCCCCATTAATGTTACTACGTGAGGAATTTCGTTTCTTTTGCAAAAGAAATTCCCAAGCAAAGCAGTATCCTGAAACCAGAAACTATTTATAAGATCTATTTTACGATCTGAATTTATTTTTTTTATTTTTTGAAGTGCGTTTTTCAGATTAAAAGATTTTAATGGCCACGATCTGTTTTTTCCTCCGCAGGCATACACGGTAATTCCGTTCCAGTCATATTCCTTTTCTTCAAAGGGGTATTCCAGTGAGAGAATTGAAATTTTAATTCCGGGCGTTTTGCTGAGATGAAGTGCAAATTGCTGAAGACAGGGAATGCATTTGGAATCAGAAATTCCATCTGCAAAACCCGGACTTATGAAAAGTATGTGTTTCATTAAAAAGTATCCAGGTCGCCCGGGTTAAAGTTCATGTTTTCTAAAGAGCGTTCTGTTCCAAGAGCTTTGTATCCAATATTCCACGAAGGCAGTTTTTTAAATTTTTCAGAAAGCGTTTTTTCAAGGTTCGTTCCTTCTGTTGCATGAAATACAATTTCAGAGATACCGGCTTTTTTACAGAGTTTAGAAAGTTCATCTATGCTTCTGAACAGTGCTTCTTTATCATTAAAATAAA
>JACMLS010000178.1 GCA_014379485.1 Bacteroidia bacterium
AATGATATTTCTTATGCCATGAGCTTCTGCCCTCGTTTTTCAAGCTGCGCGAAAAACGGCCCCTGCGTTTTAATCTCATGTTCCTGCGGAACTGTTGATTAAAAACGCAGGGAGTTTTGAGTTTGATTTTTTAATTTTCTTTTAGTTTTTTTACTTCCTTCTTCTTTCTTTAGTACACAAAACTGTAGTGGTTGCTCACAAAAAGTAAAAGTATTTGAACTGTGAAATCTAAACTTCACAATTCCTTGTTCGAAATTCGATATTCCCTTTGCTTCTGCCCTCGTTTTTCATGCTGCGCGAAAAACGGTCCCTGCATTTTAATCTCATGTTCCTGCGGAACTGTTGATTAAAAACGCCGGGAGTTTTGAGTTTGATTTTTTAATTTTCTTTTAGTTTGTTTACTTCCTTCTTCTTTCTTTAGTACACAAAACTGTAGTGGTTGCTCACAAAAAGTAAAAGTATTTGAACTGATAAATCTAAACTTCACAATTCCTTGTTCCTTGTTCGAAATTCGATATTCCCTTTGCCTCTGCCCTCGTTTTTCAAGCTGCGCGAAAAACGGTCCCTGCATTCTCCACGAGCTTGTTTCTGCGAAACGTGCCTGTTCCGAATGATGGTGAGCTGTAGCAAAAGGTTGAGGAATGCAGGTCGAACCACGCCGGGTCCCTTTCCTTAGAGTCTATTTATTTTTTACTTTGTCAAGTTTCAGTCGTTGTACTTCATCCTTGATTTTAACCAGTGTTTCACTTAGCCGAAATAGAACATCTTCATTTGAAAATCTTAGAATATAAATGCCATCTGCCTTTAAAACTTCTGTCCTGTCCTCATCAGAGAATTTTTGAAGTTTTTCTTCATGGTGATGGCCATCAAGCTCCACAACAAATTTTAATTCCTGGGAATAGAAATCTCCAACATATTTTCTGAAGGGGTGTTGAAATCGAAATTTTACATCTTCCATCTTTCGATCACGTAGGTGTTCCCATAAAATTTCTTCGGCTGGTGTTGGATTTTCACGAAGCTGTTGAGCGAATTTAAAAATGGCTGGAGACGCACCTAAGTGCATTGTTTTTCTGGTGGGCTTCATTCCGTAAATAATTGTTTTCAAAAGAAAGTTACGGTGTTGATGGTGTATTTTATAAAAAACCTAGTTAAAAAGTTTACAAAATCTCTGCATTTTTAATTGCAATTTTTCACACAAACAAGCAGATTAATACATATAAGGGACCGTTTTTTGCGCAGCTAAAAAAACGAGGACGGAGTAGCGGAAATGGTGGTGATCGAAGCACACCGAAGCCTTTGAAAAAAATTTAAAATCTTACCAAAACCTCCCGGTGTTTTTAATCAATAGTTCCGCAGGAACAATAGATTAAAACGCAGGGATCGTTTTTTGCGCAGCTAAAAAAACGAGGGCGGAGTCTAGTGAATAGGATTACTTAGCGGCTTCGAATTTTGCAATCGTGGTCCCTACTGCATTCATCAAAGAAAGGGTTGCTCCGTCAGTTGAATAATTGGCGACCTGTTGGAGAGTCGTCTGGAAATCATTTTCAAGGGTCATGTCCGGGCAAGCCATCTTGGTGCTCATCATTTCAGAAAAGGAGATCTTGTTTCCATCCGCCAAAGCGTACGAGCCACCCATACCGTTGCATCCACCAGTGCCTTCTACACGATTGTCGTTGGTAAATTTAAGATAAGGTTGTTTGTTTTGAGCGGCGTATCCGCTCACAGCATTGCCGGTGATTTCAATAAGATTCCACTGAATGTCAGTGATGATACCTGAGGAAGCATGATCTTTTACGACCGTTGTGTCAGGACCTGTAGCATTCGTATCAGCACTATTGTCTTTGGGTGTTGAATTGCAGGCCAGGAAGGTGCAGATCGCGAGAGAGATGATGATGATATTCTTTTTCATGTGGGTTGGTTTGGAGGCAAAGTAAAAAAAAGAAATTGGAAATT
>JACMLS010000179.1 GCA_014379485.1 Bacteroidia bacterium
CAAAAATAAAATCGGTAGTTCCAAGTACCTCTCCGTTGTAATTTGACTTTTGGTATTCAATCACGGCGTCATCCCAGGTTTTTATTCCCCAGGTTTGCCCGGCTTTATGATCTTCGTTAAGATTAATAGAAAATTTTTCTCCTATTTTTACAGAAAAGGTTTTAAGCTCTTTTCCTTTATAAGATTTTATCTCTTCTCCTGAACAGGAAAAAAGAAAAATTGCAGAACTAAACAGAAATATTTTTTTCATCACAATTAAATTTCTTCATACTTCAATCACAACTCGCCCCTCGTCCCTTTCCCTCGCCCTTAGTCCCTTTTATTTCATTCCTCTTTGTTTCTTAATATTTTCGTAGGCTTCCTGCATCTGTTTAAATTTTTCTTCGGCAGAACGTTTTACGTCAGGTCCCATTCCTTCTACTTTATCAGGATGGTATTTTACAGCCATTTTTCTGTAGGCCTTTTTAATTTCATCTTCAGTAGCTGTTGATGTTATTTCAAGAATTTTATAATCAGAAACAGCATCTCTGAAATACATGGCTTTAATGGAGTTTGAATCTGCTTTGCTCAGATGTAAAAGATCTGCAATCCTGTCAATAAGTTTTGTTTCCAGTTCATGAACTTCTCCGTCTGCTTTTGATATTCCATAGAGGTAATGAAGAAGTTGTAAGCGTGCACTTTCGGGCATAAATTGCCGTATTTGTGCGCAAACTTCTTCGAGCGGAATGTCTTGTTTCAGGATCTCGCCAAGCACAGGTAATAATTCTCCGGCTTTTTGTGATCCGAAATTTTTTACGAGAAATGTTTTTACATACTCTAATTCTGAGCGCAAAGTTTTTCCATCAGCTTTCATAACTGCTGCAGAAAGTATGAGGAACGAAACCGTAAAATCTCCGGGAGTTGTTTCTGTAGAAAAATCCTGAGACTGATCTCCGCTTTTAACTACAACGGTAGAACTATCCAGCAGCGCACCCAGCGCAAAACCTATCACTGCCCCAATCGGACCACCAATGGCCCAACCCAATGTGCCCCCTATCCATTTTACATACTTTGCCATAAGAGAACAAAATTAGAACTTAGAAAGCAAACATTAAAATGAAATTATTTGCCCGCTGTTAAATGGTGTTAAGGGAAAAAGGCAACAGGCAATGGTGAATAGGGGACAGGGATTGTGTTTTTAAAATTAATCCACTAGTACTTTGAACGTTCTGGTTTCTGAAGAGGAATTTACTCTTATAAAATAAAGCCCCTTGGCGGAAGACTGAAGATTGAAGTTTTCAGAAAAGTTCTTTTGATTTTTTCTTGATACAGAAGAAATGAATTTTCCCTGCTGATCAAAAATTGTAAAGACAAGGTCGGTGTTTTCTTTCAGATTAAAATTCAGGTTGTAATTGTTTTTTTCAATGGTAGAAAGTGTAACCGAACCTGCATTACTGAAATTCTGTAAGGTTCCAAGAACAGTCCCGTCAACATAAATAATAACAGAACTTGTATCACCACAGGTGGTTGGACTATATGCGATCAGTGTTACAGAGTAAGTTCCGGCAGAAGTGTAGGTGTAACTTGTATCTTGTGCAGTTGAAGAGCCAATACCATCACCAAAATTCCAAAGAAATGAAATTGCATTGGATGAACTGTTTGTGAACAGGCCTGTGGCGCCCTGACTCAGATAAAGCGTGTCTTCTGTAACAGAAAAAGAAGATTGTGCAAGGTCTGCAGCATTTAGAGTAAATTGTGTGGTGTTGTTATCGCAACTTCCAACAGTATTTACCTGCACTTCAAAAGTACCACCAGAAATATTTTTTAATGTGTCAGCACCATTTTTGTTGATTGTGTTTTGTACGATAGTTCCGTTTGAATCTGTCCACACATAATTCCATGGTCCGGAATTAGTACCCGTTGCAATAATTTCTCCGCTATTGGGCGCGATGCAGGAAGGATCCTGGAAACTCGAAGTAATAGCAAGCGGGTTAATAGTTATGCTCAGTAAAAATCTTGAAACAGTTGTAGTGTCTGCCAGGTTAAAAGTATAAGAACCTGCTCTTAGATCTGTTGTTGAATTCAAAAACTTATCGTAAAGAGAAATGCACGCTCCCGGAGGAAAAGTAGTAAGGTCAGGAGCAGAAATTGTATAAGACCCTGTATATCCGGTAATGGTTTTTAAGTTCATTGAAAAATTATTCTGAACCGAGGGCACGCCGTTTATTGAAAAATTGGTAGAATTATTTTCAAGTGCTATCCAGGGTGCAAGCGGATCTTGTCCTCCCATTTTTATTGCATCAAATCCTGCATCAAAATCATTTGTTGAACCGGCCTGTTCGTATAAAACTGTTTCATCATGATAAGAGGATCCTCCGTCAAGATTTAATCTTAGCAAAGGCATTGTTGTTGCAGACTGTGGGCTTGCTGTGCGCAAAAAAGTTGGATTAGCAGATACTTTATTTGTTTCGAGCGCACTCAAAGAAGTTGCACCGGTACTGTGAACATAAAATGCCTGAGAGATAGCAATGTTATCACCAACACCACCGCTTCCAACTGCAGGAGAACTGATTCCGTTTACAAAAGCAGCAAAACTTCCGGCACCGCCGTTAAGGTCTGCATTGAAAACATAAATTGCATTATCAATATTTGCTGTTGCACCTTTTAATAAAGACCATTGAATGGGAGAAGGATATGGATTTGAAATTAAATTCCATCCGTCGTTAGCCGCGCTTCCGGTATTTGTATAAGAGAGTGGAAGCGTATAGCTGAATTTTCTTGGTGTACCAATTACGTCAATAGTTATATCTGTGGTGGTGGTTTGCCCGTTTCCAAGATACACCCAATATCCTATTCCGTTTGTTATAGGATTGGTAATAGTAGAAATGGGAGTATAAGCTGCCACATTATCAAAAGCTCCACCAACAGTTTCATCGTAAGAGTAAATAGAAGTAAAACTTCCGGGATAACCGTTGGGACAAGATGCGCAGGTAATAGCAAAATCGTCATTCCATGCAGCCATTGAAAGTGCCGAAGTAAGAGGCGCGCCCAGCAATGCCCAGCCGGTAGTTCCGCCCGGTGCAAAACGCTGCATAATAATGTTTCCACTAATATCTCCGGTTCCGGTTATTGCCGCAATGCGTGCAGTTTCTGTTGCAGTGCTCAGAAATGTAAAGTTTTTTGAATTTGTATTAAGCGTACCATTACTCAAGGTAAGTGTACTGGTCATCATCTGATCGGTTGCAAGGTTTGCTCCACCGGTATTATTTAATGTAAGATTGTAGAATGTAGTAATAGAAGTTCCGCCAATTGTTTGCAGCACCGCGCCATTCAACAAAACAGTTCCGCTCTGCGAAGTAAAAATTCCGTTGTTGGTGTAATTTCCTCCAATGGTAACCTGGAAATTTGATGCAGAAACATCAAAGGTTGAAGTAGAATTTATTGTAAAAGTTCCGTTTGCTGTTACTGCACTTAAAAGACTTACTGTATTTGCTCCGGAGAAAAGTAAATTATTAAATGTTTCTCCTCCTGACTTAAAGATAGTTTGTGCAGCAGCTCCGTTAAATGTTGTGGTAGAAGTTCCTGGTGTAAATGTTCCGCCGTTGTTGGTCCAGTTACCTGCAAGAGTTGTATTAAAATTATTTGCGATCACAGCTCCTGAACCTGCGTTAATGGTAATGTTTCCGTTTGCAAAAACCTGGCTGAGCAAAGTTTTTGTTCCGGCAGCAGAAAAAACAAGGTGATTAAAAGTTTCTCCTCCGGTTTTAATTAAAGTTTGTGCCGCTGCTCCGTTAAAAGTTACGGTTCCTGTTCCGGCTGTAAAGGTTGAATTATCTGTCCAGTTTCCTCCCACTGATATAGAGAATGCGTTTGCAATCAGCGCTCCGCTACCAGCATTAATTGTAAGATTTCCTGTTGATGAAATATTGCTTAACAAGGTTTTTGTTCCTCCGGTTGTAAAAAGTAAAATGCCAAATGTTTCTGTACTTGCTGTTTTAGAAATTGTTTGTGCTGCTGCCCCGTTAAAAGTTTGTGTTGTATTTCCCGGTGTAAATGTTCCTCCGCTGTTTGTCCAGTTTCCGGCAACGCTTATATTAAATGTGTTTGCAATAAAAGCTCCGCTGCCTGCATTTATGGTAAGGTTACCGTTTGCAGTAATTGTTGCGAGCAAGGTTTTTGTTCCGGCCCCTGAAAAAGCAATGTGATTAAAAGTTTCGCCGCCGGTTTTAAGAATTGTTTGTGCTGCTGCTCCTGTAAATGTTACTGTTCCGGTTCCGCAGGTAAAGGTTGAATTATCTAACCAGTTTCCTCCAACAGAACAGTTGAAAGAGTTTCCGATGAACGCACCACTGCCTGCATTAATGGTAAGGTTTCCGGAACATGAAATATCGCTTAACAATGTTTTTGTTCCGGCTGTTGTAAAAAGTAAAACACCAAATGTTTCTGCGCTGCC
>JACMLS010000019.1 GCA_014379485.1 Bacteroidia bacterium
ATCTGTATCACAACGATTGGCCTTTCGCAGAGATACCTGGAGTAAAAGTGTTGCCCTTTCAGAATTTTAAAACCGAAATGGCTTCTGCAGTTTTTTCCATTTCAAAAGCCGGAGAAAATTACCTTCAGAAAAAATTTCCTGACATGAAAGATAAATTTTTCACTTCCTACCTTGGGGTGGAAGATAGGGGAGAGGGGACATTCAATGAGAAAGAAGTTTTTACCATGGTTTCCTGCTCAGGTATGAGCGAGAATAAAAGGGTTTCTGTGATGGCGGAAGTTTTCTCTGAGTTTAAATTTCCCGCAAGATGGATCCATTTTGGAGATGGTCCTGAAATGGAAAAAACAAAATCGATCGTAGCAAAATTACCGGCGCATTTAAGAGCAGAACTTCGCGGTTATACTGCAAATGAAAAGGTAATGGATTATTATAAAAACAATTCGGTGAATCTTTTTATTAACCTGAGTTTAATGGAAGGAATCCCTGTTTCTTTAATGGAAGCAATCAGCTTCGGTATCCCGGTGCTTGCTACCAATGTTTACGGTAACCCGGAGTTGGCAAATAAAGAAACAGGCTTTTTAATAGAAGAGAATTTCCGTATTAATGAAGTGGCTGTTAAAATTTCTGATTTTGCAGGAAACATAGATTCGCAAAAGAGCTTAAGAATTTCTTCCCGGAAATTTTGCCTTGAGACATTTAATAACGAAAAAAATTTCAGCGCTTTTTCTGCTGAGATTTTAAAATGGACAAACTAAAATTTAAAATCCTATGCAGGTATCTTTAGTAATTACAAGTTATAATTATGCCCGGTATATTGAGCGGGCAATACGCAGCGCAATGGATCAGTCGCTTCCAAAAAACCGTTACGAAATAATTGTGGTAGACGATTGCAGTACAGACAAAACCAGGAATATCCTGGAAAATTACCGGGATGAGATCCGTCTGGTTTATTTTGATGAGAACAAAGGCCTGGCCGCTGCAAGAAACGAGGGAATTAAAAGAGCGAAGGGAATGTATGTTGTATTTTTAGATGCAGACGATTATCTTCAGCATGATCTTTTAAAAATACAATCTGTTTTTCTGAACGAGAACAATAAGCTGGATGCAGTGTCGGTTGATTATTATCTTGTGAATGAAATTGGAGATCATATTGAATTGGTAAGCGCCAAAGAAAAACCAATTGCATGTGGAGTGATGTTCAGGAAAGACCGCTTGTTTGATATTGGCCTGTACGATGAAAAATTCCAGGCGAGAGAAGAAGAAGATCTGCGCATCCGCTTTCTGAAAAAGTACGAAGTTTATAATATTATTCTTCCGCTTTACAGATATAGGAGGCATGCTGATAATCTCACCAACAACGCCGGTAAAATGAAAGAGTTTAAAAAAATGCTTAAGACAAAACATAAAAAGAAATGAGCACGCTTACACCCGCTTTTGTTTCAGGTCTTGGTGAAGAAAAACTTTTGCAGCTGAGAAGTTCTGAGCTCTGGAGAACAGTTTACTGCGATTATTGTTACCTGCCGCTGTCAGAAAAATATTATTCTGAATACCACGGTGGCAAATACAGCGATCATAGTTTTGTTCTTTATAATAAGAACGAGCCTGTTCTTTATTTTCCCTGTAATCTCAACAATAACCGCCTCTCATGGTTCGAATTTCCAATCAGTATTTTTTGCACCATTAAAGATCCGCTTATTTTAACTGAGATCTACAAGCTTCTTGAGTCTTTTCTGGAAAAGCTGGTAAGGGAAAAGTCTGTTTCTGAACTGTTCGTTTATTTTAATGAGTATTTGACAAGAAGTTTTTTTACAAAAATTGCAGAGGTTAAAAGTCATCATCATACAATGATAGACCTGCAGATTCCTGAAGAAAACATTAAAGCAAACATCCGCAAGAGCAATAAAACACTTGTAAACTGGGGGCAGAGAGAATTGGTTCTTAAGATAACAGATCACAGCAACCCTGACAGGGAATTGTTTAATGAGTTTCATGATTTTCATATCAGAACAGCAGGAAGGAAAACACGAAGCGATGAATCCTGGAACACTCAGTACGAAATGGTTTTGCAGGGACAGGCCTTTTTTGTTTCTGCCTATTACAAAGATAAAATTGCAAGCAATCTTTTAATATTGCATGGTCTGGAAGAAGCTTATTACGGTGTAGCAGTAAATGACCGCGAGTTAATGGAAAAAAACGAACCCATTACCCATTATCCTTTGCTTGCTTCTGTCTACCATGCAAAAAAAATCGGGTTGAAAAAATTTAATTTTAATGAAGTAGATAAAAAAGGAGATGCTAAAATGGATAGCATCTCTAATTTTAAATTAGGCTATTCCAATTGGCTGGAACTGAAAACATCTTATATTTTCAAATTTAACTAACCGCTGATTTTTTGAAAATGGAAAACAGTTATTTTTTATCAGACGAAAAAGTGGGCTTGAATAAGCTCACGGTTGATGCCATGAGTAAAAATTATTTTAATTGGTTAAATGATGCTGAAGTTACAAGCGGAATTGAGGCCGGGGTTTTTCCTTCTACACAGGAGGATATTGAGAATTATGTGCGCTCTGCCAATTCTGGAAAAGATTCTGTTCTGTTCGGAATATTTTCGAAGGATGATAATATGCACGTTGGAAATATAAGGGTGTCATCCATTAATTCGGTTAACAGGAATTGCATGATGGGAATTATTATTGGCGAAAAAGAAGGAAGAGGAAAAGGATACGGCATCAGCGCCTGCAAACTTGCAATTGAATATGCTTTTACAACACTTAACCTTGATAAGATCTGGTTGTATGTTTTTGAAGACAATACCGCAGCCCGTAAAATGTATGAGAAACTTGGATTTGTTGTTGAAGGAGAATTAAAAAAACATTTCTTTAAAAACGGAAAATTTCATAATATAATTATTATGAGTCTTTTCAGAAACCACTAATGAACCTGCTTATTATACAGGCCCGTATGGGCTCAACGCGTTTGCCCGGTAAAGTGCTCATGAAAATGGGCAATAAAACTCTTTTGGAGCATTTGCTGAGCCGGGTACAGCCCGCAAAAAAAATAAATTCAATTGTAGTGGCGACAACAACGAATGCGGAAGATGAAGCAATTGAGAAATTTTGTGCTGAAAAAAATATTCTGTGTACGCGCGGAAGTGATTGGGATGTGCTTGACCGGTTTTATACAACTGCCGTGAATTTCAATCCTGAAAATGTCATTCGCCTCACTTCAGATTGCCCTTTAAATTCGCACAAAGTAGTGGATTTTGTAATGGAGGAATTTGAAAAATCAGGAAAGGATTATTTTTCCAACTCCAATCACGAACCCGATTTTCTGGAAGATGGTTTTGATGTGGAAGTTTTTAAATTTTCGGCTTTAGAAACTGCATGGAAAGAAGCAAAATTACTTTCAGAACGCGAGCATGTTACACCTTACATAAAAAATTCAAAAAAATTCACCTGCGGCTGGAAAAAATATTCTTCTCAATATACCTACAAACTTTCTGTCGATTCGGAAAATGATTTTAAAGCAGTGTCAGCTATTATTGAAAGCTTAAAAGATGTTCCGGATTTTGGAATGGAAGAAGTGATTGACCTGCTGAAAAAAAAACCGGAAATACTCAGCTTAAATAAAGAAAGCGAGATCAACTCAGGCTATAAAAAATCTCTTAAAGAAGATAAAAATGTCAGATAAAAGCATTTCAAAAACTCCATCCTTCATTGATAATTTCAAAAAAAGTGATGAGTACAGGAAAAAGATCCACGACCTTATTCCGGGCGGAGCGCACACTTATTCAAAAGGCGACGATCAGTTTCCGTTGCTTTCGCCCGCAGCAATTGTTCGCGGAAAAGGTTGTTACGTTTGGGATCCTGACGGAAATAAATACATTGAGTGTTTAAGCGGCCTTGCTTCGGTAAGCCTTGGCCACGCATACGAGCCCGTAATAAACCGCGTGATTGAAGAGTTGCAAAAAGGAAATAATTTTTCGCGCCCCTCTGTACTTGAAGCGGAAATGGCCGAACGATTTCTGAATCTTGTTGGTGTACATGACATGATCAAGTATGCAAAAAACGGTTCTGTTGTTACAACTGCAGCTGTAAAACTTGCGCGCGCTTTTACCGGAAGAAAATTAGTGGCGCGCCCGGCAGAGCATCCCTTTTATTCTTATGATGATTGGTTTATAGGTTCAACAGATGTGCAGAATGGAATTCCCAATGAAATTTCAGACATGACGGTTAAATTCAGTGCTGACGATCCGAAATCGCTGGAAGAAATGTTTTTATTGCATCCCGGAAAAATTGCCTGCGTTATTTCTGAGCCCGAAAAAATGAATGTGGTAACTGCAGAAAATTTAAAACTGATGATTGATATTGCACACAAACACGGTGCGGTATGGATCATGGACGAAATGATTACCGGCTTTAAAACTGCATATCCGGGCTCAATGAAAAAATTTGGGGTGGTTCCTGATCTTACAACATGGGGAAAAGGAATTGCAAACGGATTTTCTTTTTGCGCGCTTACCGGCAAAAAAGAAATTATGGAAATTGGAGGAATAAGAAGAAAAGGAGAAAATAAATTATTTTTGATCTCAACTACACACGGTGGCGAAACAAGTTCAATTGCAGCCGGTCTTGCAACCATGGATGAGTTTGAAAAATACGATGTAATTGGGCACAACCAGCAGATCGGAAATATGTTCATTGAAGGATCAAAAGAAATTTTTAAAGAACACGGCCTTTCGCATTCAATTAAAAACATTCAGTTCGACTGGCACGCTTCATTGGCATATTTTGATAATGAAGGAAATAATTCATTCGGCCTCCGCACTCTTTTTCATCAGGAACTGATAAAACGGGGTGTACTTTTCCAGGGAATTTTTTGCCCTAATTTTTCTCACGAAAAGGAGGAAGTATATAATATCTTAAATGCGATTGATGAAGCATGTATTGTTTATAAAAAAGGATTAGATGAA
>JACMLS010000180.1 GCA_014379485.1 Bacteroidia bacterium
CAGGTTTTTTTCAGGATCTCCCATTTTACCGTTAAACTTATGTTCAAGAACTGCAGATTTTGTTTTGTTTTTGTGTTTGATCTGCATTTTATATCCTGAAATACTTTCTTTGGCAAACTCCATATAATTGCCTTTGGGAACGCAGGGAAACAATTCGGGACTTGCAAGAATTTCATCAACGGTTTGTTTCATTTCTGTAGAAGAGCCAACCATAATACGGTAGGCGGGGGGCTGAATCATCAAAAAACTTTTAGAAAAAATTTCTTTCCCGTTTTTAAAAACCTTAATGGTGTCTTTTTTAAAAACATCAGGAATAAGAAAAAATTTATTTGAACCCTGAGAGCTAATGATGCCTGCGGTTGAAGTAAGCACTATTTTGTCTGAAGTTTTTACGCCTTTAACTTTTAAAACATTATCGGCCTCAAAATAAAGATAGCTAAGATTGGTATCAAGACTCAGGTTGATAACATCTACCTGGCTTTTCATTCCTGAAACAACCAATAAGAGAAGAATGAAACAAATGTTTTTATTCATCAGAAATTTTTCAGGCACTTAAATTGTTCCAAGCTGGTCGTTAAAAAAGAAAAAGTAAACGGCACCCACCCATTTTTTACCAACGCCTTTGCAAGCGCCCTTAAATGAACCGTTAATGTAAACATCTCCGTTGTCTTTGATCTGACCTTTGTAAGATCCGTTAATGTAAACATCTCCGTTATCTTTGATCTGACCTTTGTAAGAACCGCTTACATAAATATCTCCATTGTCTTTTATCTGACCCTTGTAACTTCCGCCAATATAAACGTCTCCGTTGCTTTTTATTTGTCCTTTAAAACTTCCGCCAATATAAATATCGCCGTTAGATTTAATGTCTCCTTTATAAGAACCGCCAACATACATGCTTTGCGCAGTGGAAAGTAGCGTTGAAATCGTCAGAAGAAGGAATAAGAATGTTTTTTTCATGATTTTAATTTTTAAAATTCTGAGGAGAAGGATCGGGATTGTTCTTCTCCTCAGAAGAATATTTAATTTTGGTTAACGTACACCTAATTTTTCAGAACAAAAGAAAAAGTAAACTGCTCCTACCCAAGCCATTTTCGCTTTACACTCACCAATTTTCGAGCCACCTTTATAAACATCTCCATCAGATTCTACCTGTCCTATTTTTGAACCACCTTTGTAAACATCTCCGTCAGATTCAATTTGTCCCACTTTGCTGCCATTCATGTAAACATCTCCGTCAGATTCAATTTGCCCGACTTTACTGCCGTTCATGTATACATCGCCATCGCTTTCAATGTTGCCTACTTTAGATCCGCCAATGTAAATGTCTCCGTCACTTTCAATCTGACCTTTGCTGGAGCCACCAACATACATTGATTGTGCAGAAACAAAAGACGTTGCTGCAAGCAGGCTTAAAAATAAAATTGTTTTTTTCATGGTTTTGGTTTTTAGGGTTTAGTTTATTTATCTTAATGAAGCTCCGAGTTTTTCCTCGTAAGCTTTTATTAATTTGCTCATAATGTTTTCAATCTGTTTATCATTCAAAGTCGCTTCTTCATCCTGCAAAGTAAAAGAAACAGCGTACGATTTTTTTTCTTTTCCTATTTTTTCGCCTTCGTAAATATCAAACA
>JACMLS010000181.1 GCA_014379485.1 Bacteroidia bacterium
ATACATTTATGAAAAGGTGGCGCCAAAAATGGTTCCCTGCCAGTTAGAACTTGGTGGTAAAGACCCCGTTTATATTGCAGATGATATTGCGGATATAAAATCTGCAGCAGCAGGAATTGCTGACGGAGCATTTTATAACAACGGGCAAAGTTGCTGCGCCGTAGAACGTGTTTATGTACACGAAAAAATTTACGATGCTTATGTAAAAGAATTTGTAGAAGAAGTCAAATCCTGGAAAAATGGTTTACCGACAGAAGATGGCGTTTACATTTCTGTAGTAAGCAGAAAACCACAAGTTGATTTTATTGATCAGCAAGTAAAAGAGGCTGTTGCAAAAGGAGCAAAAATTTTAAGCGGCGGAAAAAAAACAGAAGGTAAGGGTTATGGTTTTGAACCGACAGTGTTGGTAAATGTAGATCACACCATGAGCATTATGAAAGATGAAAGCTTTGGTCCGGTAATAGGAATTATGAAAGTGAAAAATGATGAAGAGGCGTTGAAATTAATGCAGGATACAGAATACGGTTTAACAGCTGCGGTGTATTCAAAAACATTTGACCGCGCACAAAAAATATTATCGCAAATAAATTCAGGTACCGGTTATTGGAATTGCTGTGACCGTGTTTCCGCACCGGTGCCCTGGAGCGGAAGAAATCATTCGGGTTTTGGTTCAACGCTTTCTCATATGGGAATAAGAGCTTTTACAAAACCAAAGGCATATCATTTGCGGGGGTAAAGAAGTTTTTATTTTTTTTTCTCAATCACTTTGTTTATATAATTCACTAATTCTTCCTTTTCTTCTAAATATGCTTCGTGCTGATGCGCTGTTTCGAGCATAGGCAATAAGTAAAAATCAGCTATTGTTTCAGAATTTAATTTGCCGGTAAAGTGGAGGTAAGCAATTTGTTTAATAAGGTTTTCCATTTGCGCATCATACAATTGAGCTTTTTTTACCGCCTCGCTTTCATTATCAATTAATTTTTGCCTTTCTTCCGCTGATAATTCTGATGTAAGATAAGGTTCATCAACAGACACTTTAGATTCAATTTCAGAATCGACCTCTCCTGACCCGGCACAATAAGCGCAAGGGCCGGGCCGCCATTTTAATTCTTGATTCAGTCTTTTTATATCTTCCCAATCTACTTGCCCTTTACCTAAACATCTTGGGCAACTGATCTGAGGTTTTATTTTTCTAAATAGTCTATCAAAGAAACTCATGTTTTATTCCCGGATTAAATTTATGTATGTCGTTTAGCTTTTTGAAGCGCAACCCTAATTTCAAATATATAAAAAAAGTGCCTCATTTTAACAGGAACTTACTTTGGGTGTCTGTTTAATTCCGTCGGTTTTTTTATTAATTTTATCTCCTGATTTCAAATCCGAACAAAATGAAAAAAATAATATTAGCTGCAACTGTTGTAATCCTGCTTGTGGGCAGCGCATTCACTATCTCTGTACTCTGGAAAGCCGATGAAAAAACCAGCACCGTAAATTTTGAATTACCAGGCAGCGACAAAAAAGGAACTTTTGGAAATTTAGTTTCTACAATTGATTTTGATAAAAAGAAACTGAAAGATTCTAAAATTACAGCCTCTATTGATGTGAGCACATTAAAAGCTGGCAATGAAAAATTAGAAGCGCATTTGTTATCTCCCGATTTTTTTGACGCAACTAAATTTCCTAAAATTACATTTACATCAACCGCCATTACAAAAACAGATACCGGTTTTGTTGCCAAAGGAAATTTAACAATGAAAGATTCAACCAAAGTAATTGATCTGCCTTTTACATTTAAAGAAATAGAAAAAAACAAAGGCACTTTCTCTGGTGTTATGACCGTTAATGCAGCTGAGTATGGTGTAATGAAAGCGAATAAAGCCGGAAAAGATAAAGTGCTTATTTATTTGGTGGTGCCTGTAACGAAGTAATTTCCTACAGTTTAAGCCTTTATGGCCCAACGCAACTTTGCAGAACGCGCACGCGGATTTGTATTGCACTCTTCTGCGGATGGCCTTATTGGATCTGGTGCAATCTCACTGTAAATTCCTTCGCGAAAAAAATGTTGGAAAGATTTTTTAACGCGCCTGTCTTCGCCTGAGTGAAAAGAAAGTATTGCTACACGTCCACCGGAAGCAAGGGCATACGGAAGTTTTTCGAG
>JACMLS010000182.1 GCA_014379485.1 Bacteroidia bacterium
CAGATAAAGTCACTAATCCCAATACTCTTGCTATAGGGGCCCGGAGATCATGTGAAACAGTATAAGCAAACTGGCGAAGGTCCTTATTCTTCTTTTGAAGGTTATCAACTAATTCAAGCATTTCAGCTTCTGATTTTTTCTTTGAAGTTAAGTCGGTCATCAGGACAGAAATGCCGTTTTCAGCCGGAAAAACATTCACGAAAAATGTAAAAGTATTTTCATCTACCGTAAAAGCGGAGGTAAAAGTTTTTGCCTTTCCCGTTTTCAGCACATCTTTATACTCTTCAATAAAAAGGAGCTCTCCGGAAGAAAAAACTTCCTGCATTGTTTTCCCTATTACTTCTTCTGCTTTTTTTCCTGTAAATGTTTCGCATGCTTTGTTAAAACTGGTATAACGCAAAGAACGATCAAGGGAGAAAAATATATTAGGCATATTCTTCGTAAGCTCATCAAAGCGTATTTCACTTTTTAAAATAGCCTCCTGAATCGCAATTTTCTCTTTCATTTCAACATTCTTTTTACTTTCTGAAATATCAGCAGATATTGCGCAGACGGCATATACTTTTTTTTCACTGTCATAAAGAGGAAATTTTGACGTGTGATAACTATGGCTGGTTCCATCAGCATGTTGAATTTCCTGGTCAAATTCAACCAGGCGATTCTCCATTATTGATTGCTGGTCGGTTCGCATTGATTCGGCTGCCTGTTCCTCATCCAGGTGTAATGACGATTTTTTCCCGATGAGCCTGCTTGCCTTAATATTAAAAACTTTTTCTTTCTGCCGGTTTATCATGAGGTATTTCCCCTCCGTATCTTTAATATAAATAATCAGGCTGGTATTTTCCATAATACTAGTCAACAGCCCCTCATTTTCAACCAGCTTCTTTTTATCAAGCGCCTGTTCTGTTACATCCCTGAAAATTAAAGCGCCTCCAATAACATTCGCATCATTATCGTGAATAGGAACTGCGCTGTCCACTATTATGCGCTGCGTTTTGTCTTTATTGATTAACACCGTATGATTAGCAAGCAATATTTCCTTATTTTCTTTCAGCGCTTTATATAGCGGGTTTTTAATAGGAAGATTGGTAATGTCATTTATGGCATTAAAAATATGATCTACCTGCCTGCCTTCCGACTCAGCAATTTTCCACCCGGTAAGGTCTTCGGCAACTTTATTCATAGACAACACAATACCTTTTTCATCTGTGGCAATTACAGCATCTCCCATGCGTAAAAGGATTTTAGAAATCCACTCGTTGTTGTTGAACAGACCCGGCATTACATTTTTCAGGTTGTCCTGCAGATTATTAGTTTTTTCCGCCATTTTTTTATGATTTTGCTTATTTTCACCTATATAAAAATCTGCATGGGTAAAATTTGAATATTTTTCTTTGAGATTACTTATTTGCCCGTTCGGGGTTACCCTGGCGGCCTTACCAGTAATTTCTTTAAACCAATGTTTTTTCTCCCCGAATATATATACAGCAACGGCCACTGCAGTAATGCTTTCAGCAACCGGACGTATAACTCCGAAGTATATAATTCTTTTAAGAAATGAAGGTTTTCTCATTTTACTTAATTATACTACGCAAATCTGGGTATGTTTAAAGAGATAAACGTTACATAATTCCGTAAAAAAGTTACATAATTTTGAGGTTAGAGTAGTTTTTCGGAGGAATTATCTTTTGTTTACCCTGTGTTACATGGTTTTTCAATAAACTTCCGATTCTGGTAATCATAGAAAAAGAGAATATTCCCATCCTCTCTTCCTAAACAACAAAATGTAAAAAATTATAGATAAATAAATTTTTTAAGGCTGAAACAATGCTGCTTTTCACACTCAGGAAGTACAAATCTGAGTATGTTTAAACGAATGATCATTACACAATACTGTATATAAGTTATATAATTTCCGAATCAAAAAATATCACAAACGTTAAGCTTTCATACATTCTCAAGAGCAGTACGTCTTTTATGCTTCATCTTTTTAAAGAAAGATGGAGTTAAACCTGTCACCTTTTTAAACTGATTGGATAAATGCGCTACGCTGCTGTAATGGAGTTTCCAGGCAATTTCCGAAAGCGTAAGCTCATTATACACAAGCAGTTCTTTTACCCGCTCGATTTTATGAGCAATGATGAAGTGTTCGATAGTTGTACCTTTTACCTCTGAAAAAAGCTTGGAAAGAAAAGTGTAATCCTGATCTAATTTTTTGCTCAGGTAATCGGAGAAGTTTGTTTCAGGCAGATCATCGGAGTAATGAATCATTTCAATAATTACATTTTTTATTTTTTCGATGAGTATCGCTTTCTTGTCGTCCATCAATTCAAGACCTGATTTGCGCAAAGTTATTTTCAGGGCTTTAAGCTTATTAGCGGAAATTTTTTCTTTAATTTTTATTTCGCCTAAATCCACAAAGGCATAGTGCAGCCTAAGGTTTTCCAACTCTGACTCTACTATCATTTTGCAGCGAATGCTCACCATATTTTTGATAAAAAGTTTCATTTCTGCTTTTTAGCAATGCATCTTCAGCGATTTCTTTTTACTGACTTAATTCACATGTGGTCATAAAAAAGTGGGAGAGAGGTACATCAAGGGCTTTGACTATTTTACGCAATGTGAGTATAGTTGGGTTAGTTTGTCCTGATTCAATACGCGACATGCTTGATTTTTCAAAATTACACGGGACAGCAAGTTCGATCTGGATTAACTTTTTTTGAGAGCGTATTTCTTTAATTCTTGATCCGGGCTTATTAAGAGATTATGATACTGTCATATAAAAAAATTACCTCTGTAAATGTGCACATGTTATTATTTACAGAGGTTGTCATAAATGTCATTTAATGAATTTTTTCAGGATTCTTTAATTTGAAATGATAAAAAAGCTGTCCGCAGAATAAACCCGGAACAAGAATAAAAGGTATGAAAACTTTAAATTTCATACTTCAAATAAACAGCAGCAGCAGGAGAAAGCTTATAGGAGGAACTATGAAAAAGATGTAGTGGTTTCTACTACAAACCGGATTATACCAGGTTGTTGTCTATGGCGTACCGGATAATCTCTGCATTACCATGGAGCGAAAGCTTTTCGAGGATGCGTGCGCGGTACGTGCTGATGGTATTTACGCTGAGTGATATTTCTTCAGCAATTTCAGACACCGTTTTTCCGGAGCCAATGAGCTGGAGCACTTGCATTTCGCGGTCTGAGAGAAGTTCGTATGCCGGTTTTTCTCCCATGGTCCCGGCTAATTTTTGGGCTACGGAAGGAGTAATGTATTTCCAACCTGATAGAACTTTGTGAACTGCAGCGAGCAGTTCTTCAGTAGCGCTTTCTTTATTCACAAAACCGGAAGCCCCTGCTTTTAAAACCCTGATCGCGTATTGTTCTTCTGAATGCATGCTGAGCATAAGCAC
>JACMLS010000183.1 GCA_014379485.1 Bacteroidia bacterium
ATCTTCAATACTTTAAATGATCTTAATTAAACGATGAACCTTCTTTCGCTTACACTCATTAAATTTTCTGTACTTCTTGCAATTGTAGCTGTTTCGATACTGCCAGATTTTAATGTGATAGATTTTAAAATTGCACTTTCAATTTCTGCCGCAATTTCTGTTTTGTATTTTTTTGTCGGTTACAAATTAGTGCTTCTTAAATCATCGCGCCTTAGCGGAGATTACTACAGGGTAAATTATTTGCCTTACATAGTAATTTCTAAACGCATTATTTTCATTTTTCTTTTCCTCATCATTGCAGCTTTGTTGCTGGCGCCAGAAACACGCGTTGTATGGTTAGTTCCTTCCATGATCATTCTATCGCTCGGCGAAATAATTTTCTTTGCTGTTTCCGTTTCAAAAAAATGTTTCTCCGTTCTTTTTTATCCAGACCATTTATTTTTTCTGATGGACAAAGAAAAAAAGATCTTTGGCAAAGAAGTAAAACATATTGAATACCGTTATGAGAATTTTTACCTTGTTCTGTTTAATAACAGCACATTTATGATCAATCCTGACTTTATTCCTGCCAAAGAAAAAGCAGCATTCAGAACCCAATTTCTGAGTTGGGCACATAAAAATGCAATTCCATTTACAGAAGAAGCCACACAAAAAATGGCTGCGGAAAAAATTTGATCTCAGGAAAATATTTTTCCGTCAAAAACTTATCTCAAATAAAATAACCTCTGAATTAAAGAAGTGATTATGAAACGAGGCAGAACAAAACATTTTATTCTATTAATACTTGTTGTTATTTCCTGTTTTCATTCTTTTTCTCAAAACCGCCAGGTCGATTCCCTGATTAGACTGATAAGAATGGATAAGGAGGACACTAATAAAGTAAACCATTTAAATGATTTAGCCTGGAAATTATTGTACACTAACCCTGATACAGCTATTACGCTTGCTAATAATGCACTTGCTATTGCACAAAGACACGGCTGGCAGAAAGGAGTTTCTCATTCGTACAGAACTCTGGGTAATTATTACAGACTAAAAGCCGATTATCCTAAATCCCTCGACTGTTTTTTTAAATCCTTAAAAATTGCAGAGGAGTTGGGAGATAAAAGTAAAATTGCAATGAGTCTTGGAAACATTGGAAGCGTGTATCTCGCGCAGAATAGTTACCAGAAGGCTTTAGATTATTATTTTAAAGCATTGGAAATGTCAGAAAAATCAGGGAATAAAAAGAGCATTGCTATCTGGCTTGGCAACATTGGTGTTGCATATAAAAAACAACAAAATTATTCAAAGGCATTAGATTATTATTTCAGATCATTAAAGATCGAAGAAGAAACCGGGAATAAAGATGGAATAGCCACAAAACAAGGAAATATAGCCAACACTTATTCAGATATGGGCGATTACCCAAAAGCTTTAGATTTTTTTTTGAAGGCTTTAAAAATGTCTGAAGAAAGCGGAGATAAAAACGGTTGTGCTATAAACCTTGGCAATATAGGAGGCCTTTATCTTAGAACAAAAAATTATAAAAAGGCAGAAATATATTTGCTGGAAGCTGTGAAAATGGATAAAGAACTTGGGGCGCTGGACCAGGAAGCGATTTTTGAAATGCGCCTGAGCGAACTATATAGCGCAATGGGCCGTGCTGAACTTGCCTTTGGGCATTACAAAAATCACATTGTTGCCCGGGATAGTATAGCCAATGAAGAAAATGCTAAAAAACAGATACGCTCTGAAATGAATTTTGAGTTTGAGAAAAAAGAAGCTTTGACAAAATCTGAGCAGGAAAAAAAAGATTTGCTTACCAATGAAGAAAAAAAGAAGCAAAAATTATTTCTTGGGTTTACAATTTTTGGGTTGATAGTGGTTGCGGTGGTTGCAGTTTTTATTTCCCGCAGTCTTTGGATCAATAAGAAGAAAAATAGAATTATTACTATGCAAAAAGAAATGGTAGAGAAACAGAAGGAGATAGTGGAAGAAAAACAAAAAGAGATATTGGATTCAATTCGTTATGCGAAAAGAATTCAAACAGCATTGCTTACGAGTGAAAAATATATTGGCAGAAAGTTGAAGGACATGAACGGGGGATCATGAATTACTGCAAGGGCCACACAAAAAATGGCTGCGCAAAAGATCAGGTTCTAAAATAAACTCAGTTTTCCACGCAGGAACCGAGGATATAAGTGTACAAAGCTTCTTTTTTAGTGTATCGCTTGAACAAATTTTCCGTGGTTCTCTGTAACCGAAGTTTCTCTGTGTTAAAAGCGTTTGTTTTTCTTGTTGATTTTAAGCCTTTTCCCAATAAAAGACCATAAAAACGCTTCTTTTTTAGGCATTTTTCGTAAATTTGCGCCCTCATTAATTTTTAAGCTATGTCAAAGACCCTTGCAGCCTCAAAAACAATTGAACTCTTAGGCGCCAATGCCGATAATTATCTTAACCACATTTGCAAAACAGTTTTAAAAGACCAGATTCACCAACCTGGCGGAGATTTTGTTGAGCGTATCTTTTCCGGTTCAAACAGAAATCCGCAGGTATTGCGCAGCCTTGGTCAATTGTACAACACGGGCCGTTTAGCCGGTACTGGTTATATGTCTATTTTACCTGTTGACCAGGGAATAGAACATTCTGCAGGTGCATCTTTTGCTCCCAATCCAATTTATTTTGATGCTGAGAATATTGTAAAGCTGGCTATTGAAGGTGGTTGTAACGCAGTTGCTTCTACTTACGGCGTGCTTGGTTCTGTAGCAAGAAAATATGCACATAAAATTCCTTTCATTGTAAAAATAAACCACAACGAATTTTTAAGCTACCCAAATAAATTTGACCAGATCATGTTTGGTACGGTTGAAGAAGCATGGAACATGGGCGCTGTTGCTGTAGGTGCAACTATTTATTTCGGATCGCCGGAAAGTGCAAGGCAGATTGTTGAAGTTGCCAAAGCGTTTGCACGCGCGCATGAGTTAGGTCTTGCAACAATTTTATGGTGCTACACAAGAAATTCTGCTTTCAAAAAAGATGGTGTAGATTATCACACCGCTGCAGATCTTTCGTCGCAGGCAAATCATTTAGGTGTTACTATACAGGCAGACATTATTAAACAAAAACTTTCTGATAAAAACGGTGGTTACACTGCTTTGAATTTTGGTAAGACACATGCAAAAGTTTACACCGAACTGTCCACAGATCACCCGATAGATCTTTGCCGCTACCAGGTTGCCAATTGTTACATGGGAAGAATGGGATTAATAAATTCAGGCGGAGAATCTAAAGGCGCATCAGATCTGGCAGAAGCAGTAACCACAGCCGTAATAAACAAACGCGCAGGTGGCCAAGGATTAATTTCTGGCAGAAAAGCTTTTCAAAAACCAATGAATGAAGGTGTAAGTTTATTAAACGCCATTCAGGATGTTTATTTAGATAAATCAATCACAATAGCATAAAATTAATTTACGAATAACGAATTTGTACGAATGTTACGAATTCACGATTCGTAGATTAGTGCAAATTCGTAATTCGTAGATTAGTATTAATTCGTAATTCGTAGATTCATGGGTTGGTTTAAAAGAATAAAAGAAGGTATCACTACTTCAACAAAAGAAAAAAAGGAAACTCCTGAAGGTCTTTGGTATAAATGCCCGAGTTGTAAGAAAATAGAAACAGCGCAGGAGCACGCAGCACATAAATATGTTTGCATAGCTTGTAATTACCACGAAAAAATTGGCAGCAAAGAATATTTTGAAGTTCTTTTTGATAACAACAGTTTTACTGAGCTGCATGAAAACCTCATCAGTGGCGATCCGCTTGAATTTGTTGATACAAAAAAATACAAAGACCGTTTAATTGATACCATAAAAAAATCTAACCTTAACGATGCATTGCGCAGCGCTTACGGAAAAGTAAACGGGCACGATCTGGTTATTTGTTGTATGGATTTTTCTTTCATAGGCGGTTCAATGGGTTCTGTTGTGGGAGAAAAAATTTCTCGCTCAATAGATTTTTGCCTTAAAACAAACACGCCTTTAATGATCATTTCAAAATCTGGCGGTGCGCGTATGATGGAGGCTGCTTACTCATTAATGCAAATGGCAAAAACATCTGCAAAACTTTCTTTACTCTCTAACGCAAAAATTCCTTATATCTCTTTACTTACCGATCCCACTACCGGTGGTGTTACGGCTTCTTACGCAATGCTGGGCGACCTGAACATTGCAGAGCCAGGCGCACTTATTGGTTTTGCAGGCCCGCGCGTAGTAAAAGAAACAATCGGCAAAGATCTGCCAAAAGGTTTTCAAACTTCGGAGTTTGTTTTGGAGCACGGATTTCTAGATAAAATAATTCCGCGTACTGAAATGAAAGAGAAACTGAGTTTGTTGTTGCGGTTGTTTAAGAATTAAGATTTAATTTTCGATAACTCTTTTTGATTCAAAAAAAGCCGCTGAAAATATTTCAACGGCTTTTTAATTTTTATTTAAACTCAATCAAATAATCTCACTCAACTTCAACTTAAACCCCGTCAAAACAGTATCTCCGTTCAACACTTTAGTAAAAGCTTGTTCAGTTGTTTCAGCTCCCGGTTTATAAATGTGTGTGGTTTTATGTTCAAGATCAATTAGCCAGGCAAGCTGGCATCCGTTTTCGATCCACTCAGTCATTTTTTCTTTTTGTTGTTTTAAAGTATCGCTTTTAGAACGCACCTCAATTACAAAATCCGGACAAATGTGAGGAAATTTTTCTTTTTCTTTTTGCGACAGTTTGTCTATTCTTTCTTTTTTGGTCCATGCTACATCCGGGGCCCGCATAGAACCATTTGGTAAATAATAACCACCGCTTGATCCGGTAACATAACCTGATTTGTTTTTTTTGTTCCAGTCACGAAGCTCCCCAAGAATTTCAGAATTAAAATTTTCAGTTAAAAATCCTGTAGGTGACATAATGATGATATTTTTATTTTTATCTCTTTCTATTCTCAGTTTTTTATTCTCCGCGCACAAACGAAAGAGCTGATCTTCGCTAAGATTGGCAGATTCTGATTGTTTAACTAAGGTTTCCATAATGCTAAATTACGAAATTCCAACCAAATCGCAAAGGAGCCAAATGCCTAATGACAGTATGAGAGTGTGGCTAATAGCGAAGAGATAAAATGTTTTTTGTTGAAGCTGGAGAAGAAGCGGAAGAAATTTAATTCTCCTCACCCTTAAAAATTACATTCCCGACTTTCTTGAAAAACAATCCCACAAAATAAATTCCCAGTGTTAACGCAAAAATTTCAAGCGTAAAAACAACAGCACCCGCAAATGGAATCTCTCCGTAAGAACTTGCAGAGCAGAAGAGGAGGGAAGCAAAAAACACAAAAAGGAAAAAAAAGATCCAGCCCAATGATCTCATAAGTCTGAAAATTATTTAATACAAAAATCCAATTCTCTTACTGCAGAAACCGGAATAAAATCGAGTAAGTGATGAATAGCCTGTTTGCCTAATTGTTCAATGTTTTTGTAATTGATCATTACCACGGTTTCGGGTTGTATATTTTGTTCAATTACAATTCCGTGTATGGTTTTTCCGTTTTTAAGGTACAACACTGCGTCTTTGGTTTTTTGCATGGTTTTTTTTCAAAATTAGTATGAGTTTGTTCTCTCAATGTTTCG
>JACMLS010000020.1 GCA_014379485.1 Bacteroidia bacterium
ATAATACCTCAAAGTTATGTAAAGGCCATTAGTACCCTATACCATAAATAAGGTAGTTTATTGTTTTTTCATTTTTTTGGGATAGCATCAGTTTTAAAAATCAGCCGCAAATTGCACAAATGAAAATCAAGAAATGATTTGTGAAATTGGTTGCAAACCTAAACGCTGTTTTTTTTGGGAAGAACAAGATCTGCGGCTTTTTTGCCGAACCAGTTAGAGAATTTAACCGCAGGCCTGTCAACCCAACGGTAAAATAATTCAGATAAAATAAAAACCACAAGTAAATAAATAATAAAAACTGCAATTGCCGCAAGGTGATACTTTGTGCCTTCCTGCATTCCGCTTAAATAAGCCATAAGATGTGTGAGCAGACCTATGATAAGAACGTGCAACAAGTACATAGAAAAAGAAATTTTTCCGAGATAAACAAAGATCTTTTTTGAAAGAAAGTTTTTAAGGCCTCCGGATAATAATACAATGCATAAAAGCGCAGAAGCCGCCAGGCTATGATAAAGCGCTGCGGTCTGTTCCGGGGTAATAAGTGAGTGGTTTATTGGAAAAAATAGAAAACCCGAAAACGGAAGAATATTTACTCCTGGAAATGAACCGAAAATAATGAAGACGAAAATAAGAAGCAGGCACAAAAAGAATTTTACTTTTTTAGTTGAAAACTCAAACAAACCAATGTCTGTTTTTTTAGCACTTAAATAACACAATCCAATTCCTGCAAGAAATGCCAGGTAATAAAACTCTTTGAAAACAAAACACAACGCAATGCCTATAAGGTACAAGGCCCATTTAATTTTTTTTAGAAGAATTAAACTGAAACAAAATAATATGAGTAGCACAGAACCTTTCAGTTCATATTCCATTGTCCACAGAACAGTATTGTAATCTGAACTTCCTTTTAACGGAACATTGATAAAAGTTGTTTTAATAAAATGCCACCAGTTTCCATTGGTAGGCCACAAATCGCAAAGCCAGTCGGAATTTGTAAAACAACCTTTGTACCAGGGAATAATGTAGCCCCATTTAAGAATACCATAGGTCAATAAACTTGAAGCCGCAACCGGAATAATTAACCGGGGGTATCTTTTTATGCCCATAGTAATTAAAGCCGCAGAAGAGTCCGTAACAAAGAATTTGTAAGACAAAACAAACCCGCTCAGCACAAAAAAAATGCATACAGCAAGATTACCGTTGTATAAAATGGAAACAGGGCTTATTGCTATTGCCCGCTCTGTAGCTGTATTCTGAAAATGACTTTCAGAAGGATTTCCCGAATAAAGTGCCGGATAAAAAGCGCAGATAAAATGATGTACAACCACTATAAAGGCCGCAATGCCCCTAAGACCTTCCAGGTAAAGAATTTTATTTTGGCCGGATTTCATAAAGCGTATAAAAATAAAAAACCCTTCCGTTTTGCCGGAAGGGTTTTAAAAAAAATTCCTATAGGGATTATTTTTTTACAAATTCACCCATTTTATTGTCGTAATTAAGGAAATAACCTCCTTTTGGAAGATTTGAAACGTCTACTTTATCTCCAAAACCTCTTTTAACAATGTTTCCGTACTGATCATAGATCTCGTACATAGTTTCTACAGCTTTTTTATCTGTTACACAATTAAAAGAGATATTAGTAGAAGCTCTTACCGGAGAAAACTCAACTTCGCATACAGGAGAGGTTGCTTCGGCTGGTTTGGATGTGCGGGGCTGATTTGAATAATCTGTTTGTTTAACCCTAACCTGGTTTTTACCTGAGTGCAATGCTACTTTAAAGGTGTATTTATTTTCTACTGGAGTGCCTACACCGTCTAATTCGCCTACTTTTACCCATTTGTTCCAGCGGAACTGCTCAACAACATAAGCAAGTTTACCTGTTTCGTTTTTAGTATTCCACTGAAAAGTTCCGTCAGATGCTAATTTAATGTCTATAATATCAAATGTACTTTTTGGCTTTAAAACTTCAGGATTCAGGACTTTTGGCTTACAATCTGCTTTATGTTTGATCTTAACTTCAACTTTATCTCCTATTTTCAGGTTATGGGGCTTAAAATCTATCTCAAAGGCGCTTGATTGGGTCTCGTCTACGGTAACATTTCCGTTTACCAGTACCTCAGTAACGCAAAAACCTACCCCTCCGTTACCAAACGGGTTTTGGATATACAGGTTTTTACCCTGGTAATTCCCTTCGAGAATGATTACTCCTCCCTGCCCGAAAGCCGCACCAACAGTGAGAAAAGCGAATAAAAAACCTAAAAATATCTTTTTCATTTAATTCAAATAAAGTCAATAAGCTATAAAATCGAACGCAATATTAATACCATCCTTTTGAAAATCAAAAAAAAATCGAAGTTTTTTTCAAAAATATAGCGCAAAAATACAAATATGAACTGATATATTAATACTCTGAAAAATATATTTTAATCGACAAATATTTTGTTAATTTTGCTGATTATTGTATAATTGTACCAAAACCCGCCTTTGTGTGGGTTACTATTATTTTATCTCATTAGTATGAAACGATCTATTTTTGGAGCTTTTGTATTGGGCATTTTGCTCTGCTCTTGCTCTGGTGGCGACGGAAACGATGAATTGCCTGTTGCAATTGGCGACCGTGTGTATGGAGGATACCTGCGTGTAAGCGAAAATGACACCTACCAGACCCTGAACCCAATGGGTATTACAGACGCCACTTCGGGCTTTGTGGCCACTCAGGTATACGAGGGTCTTGTTAAGCTGAATCCTTCCAATTTGCGTGTTGTGCCAGCCATTGCAGAAAAAATTGATGTTGATCCTGCCGGAACCAAATACACTTTTACCTTAAGAAAGAATGTCCTGTTCCAGGATGATGAATGTTATGCGGGAGGAAAAGGAAGAGAAGTAAAGGCAGAAGATTTTAAATATTCTTTTGAAATGCTATGCTCAGGCTCTGACGACAATCAGAATTACTCAACTACCTTTAAAGACAGGTTGCTGGGGGCCAATGAATTTTATGCAGCTTCTAAAAAAGGTCAGAAAATTCCGCTTGCCGGAATAAAGGTTACAGGCGATTATACACTTGAACTGA
>JACMLS010000184.1 GCA_014379485.1 Bacteroidia bacterium
GGCAATGTTGCAAAAGCAATTGATTCTTATACCCAAAGCCTGAAACTGCGCGAAGAGATCAGCGACAAAAAAGGTATTGCCACTACATTGAACAACCTGGGCGCTATTTACTCCGAACTTGATGATTATGACAAAGCAATAGAATATTACATCAAAAGCATGAAAATTAAAGAAGGTCTTAATGATCAGAAAAGCATTGCACTTTCTTTAAGCAACATTGGGTACAACTATAAAAGTAAAGGAGATTTTAAAAAAGCCGAAGAATATTATTTGAAAAGCCTTGCCATAAGAAAAGCAACAGGAGACAAACTGGGAATTGCCCAATCACTCAACAATCTGGGGCTTTTATACAAAACCAAAAAAGATCTTGACAAGGCAATAGTTTATTATAATGAAAGCCTTAAACTATTTGAAGAGGTAGGCGACAAATCGGGTATTGCCAGTTCACTTATAAACCTTGGCAGCTTTTACGTGATTAAAAAACAAGCGGCCAAAGCAGAAACATATTTGCAACGCTCAATGAAATTAAGTCTTGAGATGCAGTTTCCCTCACATATAAGAAACGTTGCAAAACAACTGGCGCAACTTTACAAACTTAAAAACAACAGCAAAAAGGCGCTTGAGTACACAGAGCTCTACATTAAAATGAGAGACAGTCTCAGCAACGACCAAACAAAAAAAGCAAGTGTAAAATCGCAGCTAAAATACGAATATGAAAAAAAATCTGCCGCAGATTCTGTAAAGAACGCTGAACAACAAAAAGTAAAAGACGCACAGTTAGCTGCTCAAAACGCTTCGTTAAAACAAGAGAAATTTCAGCGTTACTCATTAGTTGTTGGCTTGTTGATCGTTCTGGCTGGTTTAGGATTTGTGATCAATCGTTTCAGGGTTACCAGCAAACAGAAAAAAATTATTGAAGAGCAAAAAATTAAAGTAGATGAAGCATTTGAAAAATTGCACGAGAAAAACAAAGAAGTGATGGACAGTATTTATTATGCAAGAAGAATTCAAAAAGCTCTGATTACCAATGAAAAATATATTGAAAGAAAACTCAGAGAACTCCGATGATTCCTGGTTTTTTGCTTATGTTTGTTTATGATGCGTGCGCGCCTGATTCTTTTGCTCCTTCCTTTTTTGAATTTTGCTCAGAGCAGATTTATTGATTCTTTAAAACTTGTCCTTAAAGAAGCAAAACACGATACTACCCGTTGCATTGCTTTAAACGAATTAGCTGAAACTATAGACGACATTGCCGTGTGGCCGCTTTATAACGAACAATTACTCAGGCTTGCAGAAAAAAACAAAAACGCCCCGCCTCCCTTAAAAAAATTTTATTTAAAACAGATGGCCAATGCGCTTAACAACATTGGCTACCTTGCCCAGCAGCAAGGCAACGTACCTAAAGCACTGGAGTTTTACCAGAAGAGTTTAAAGATCGATATTGAACTAAAAGATAAAATGGGAGTTGCAACATCCTTAAACAATCTTGGCTATATTTATTTTAATCAGGGAGATGTTTTGAATGCACTGGAGCATCACCATAAGAGTTTAAAATTAAGAGAAGAAATAAATGACCGGAAAGGTATTGCCCAATCATTAAACAACCTTGCCGTCCTTTATAACAACCAGGGCGAGTTCTCCAAAGCCTTGGAATATTATTTAAGAAGTTTAAAACTTGAAGAAGAAATTAATAATAAAGAAGGCGCTGCTGTTTGCCTCATCAACATTGGCTTTTTGTATAAAAGCCTTGGCAACCTGCCAAAGGCAATGGAATATTTCGAAAAAAGTTTAAAAATAAATGGAGAAATAAATAACAAAGATGGGGCCGCTAATTCTCTTATGAACATTGGAGGCGTTCTCGCAATCCGGTCAGACTATGGAGGGGCCCTGGCATATTATAAAAAAAGTTTAGCCATAAGAGAAGAGATGAATGACGAAGTTGGCATCATTAATCCGCTTACGAATATTGGACAGATGCTAATGCTGGAAGGAAAAACCGAAGAAGCCCTGGTTTATACCACGCGGAGTTTCATTGCCGCTAAAAAACTTGGTTATCCTGAAAATATTGAAAACGCGGCCAAAGTACTTAAAGCAATTTATATAAAACAAAACAATTATAAAGGCGCGTTGGCAATGTTTGAGTTGTTTACGCTTATGCGGGACAGCGTTAATAATGCAGAAACAAAAAAAGAAAGCGTAAAAAAAGAAATGCAATACGCTTACGAAAAAAAGGCCGCTGCAGATTCTGTAAAGAACGCTGAGACGCAAAAAGTGAAAGACGCGCAGCTTGCAGCGCAAACGGCCAGTTTAAAACAAGAAAAATTTCAACGTTATTCGTTAATTGCCGGCTTGCTGATCGTTTTGGGTGGATTGGGTTTTGTCATAAATCGTTTTCGTGTTACACAAAAGCAGAAAAAAATTATTGAACAGCAAAAAATTATTGTTGACGAGGCTTTTGATAAACTGCATGAGAAGAATAAAGAGGTAATGGATAGTATTTATTATGCGCGAAGGATACAAAGGGCTTTGATTACGAGCGAAAAGTATATTGACAGGGTTTTAAAAAGTAAAACAAAATAATCATGAAGCGAATCGCTGCAATAAATTGTTTTTATGCAGAAATATTTTTGCGATTCTGCTTCATGGATTATGCAAGAAGCCCCGATAGCTATCGGGGTCAGCGGGCTTTGATAACGAATGAAAAATATATTGAAAAAAGTTTGCGCAAGCTTTCGAAAAAAGGCTAACTTGCATAAACATTTTTCTCATGAAATATTGTTTCCTGGTTCTTGGTTTTTTTCTGTTCGCAGTTTCCCCTTCTCAAAACAGGCAGATAGATTCGCTCCGCGTTCTTCTTAAAGCCGATAAAGAAGACAGCAACAAAGTAAATAACCTTAACAAACTGGCGTGGGAATTAAATTCCGGAAATTCCGATTCCGCACTAATTCTTACTGATGAAGCCCTTGTTTTATCGCGAAAAATAAACTGGCAAACCGGAATAGGATCTACCATTAACCAACAGGGAATATTTTATGCAATGCGGGGCGATTTTCCCAAATCACTTACTTCTTTTTTAAAGGCACTTGAAGTCTGGAATAGTTTAGGAAAAAAAGCAGGTCCTGTACGTAAAGCAAGAACCCTTGGAAATATTGGGAATGTCTATACAAACCAGGGCAATTATGCGGAAGCACTTTTCTACTCACTGCAATCTTTAAAGATCAGCGAAAACATAGGAGAGAAAAAATCAACCGCTACAAATCTTGGCAACATAGGGCTTATCTATTGGCACCTGAAAGATTATTCCAAAGCACTTGATTTTCTGACAAAGGCACTAAAGCAAAATGAAAAAATAGAAAATAAGCCCGGTATTGGCCAAAACCTTGGCAACATTGGCATCCTGTACGTAGAACAACACCAATTCGAAAAAGCGCTGGACTATTATATGAAGGCATTAGCCATCAGAAAAGAATTAAATCAAAAAAATGAAATTGCGATTCAGTTAGGAAACATAGGAAATGTTTTTTATGAACTTAAAGATTATTCGCAGGCACTCCAATACGATTTACAATCATTAAAAATAGCAAGTGAAATCGGAGATAAAACACAGACAGCAATTGTGCTTGGAAACATCGGACAGGTTTATACGCAAAAGAAAAATTATAGTGAAGCAGAACATTATTTAATGAAAGCGCTGTCACTTTGCGACAGTATTGGGATACTTGCATATAAAATGCAACACGAACATTCTATTAATGAACTGTATATTCTGAAAGGGGATTATAAAAACGCATTGAAACATTATCAAAGATACGTTGCAACAAAAGACAGTATCAGCAACGAAGCAAACCTCAAAAAACAAACGCAGACAGAAATGCAATATGAGTTTGACAAGCAGCAAACAGCAGACAGTATAAGAAATGATGTTCAGGTAAAAGAAGAATTACTTAAACACAATCAGGCCTTACAACAGCAAAAAATATACACCTTTGGCGGAACTATCGGTTTTATACTTATGCTTCTTGTAGCCGGCATCTCTTTCAGAGCCTACAGTCAAAAACGAAAAGCCAACGCAATTATTACCGAACAAAAATTACTTGTAGAAGAAAAGCAGAAAGAAGTTCTGGACAGTATACAATATGCCAAACGTATACAAAACGCTTTAATAACATCAGAAAAATATATTGAAAGGAAATTAACAGAAATAAAAAAACAACATTAGGCTGTGTTAAAACACTTGAAGAAAAATTTCTACCTGCTACTTTTAATTTTTATTGGGAGCAATTTGACAGCGCAAGAAGATACTGCTAAAGTAAAAACTTTAACATTACTCAGCGATCAGGCACTTGGAGAAGGTAAGGACAATTCCGCTTTAACCTACGCCATAAAGGCGAAGGAACTTTCGGAAAACTTAAACTACAAAAACGGAATAATTAACGCGTGTACAACCATTGGGCAAATCAACCTCCGCAGAGAAAATTATCCTGAGGCATTGAAAAATTATCTCACGGTAATAAAACTTCAGGAAGAACAGAAAAACAAAAGTGGCGTAGCGGTTTCTTACAGTAATGTTGGCAGTATCTATCAAATGCAGGAGAATTACGCACAAGCACTTGAATTTTATTTCCGTTCATTTAAAATACACGAAGAGCTTGCAAATAAAAACGGAATTGTCAATGCCCTAAGTAACATCGGTAATATTTATTTTTCTTTGGCAAAGTATAATTTTGCGCTTGAGTATTATAAAAAAAGTCTTGAGATACAAAAAGAAGCCGGTAATAAACGGGCAATGGGAGTTTTGTACAGCAACACAGGAAGTATTTATGAAAATCAAAATAATTACACCGAAGCACTTAAAAATTATCAGGCAGCATTTAAAATTCAGGAAGAGATGAACGACAAAAACGGAATGTCAAGATCATATTACAATATGGGAAGTAATTTTATGCGCCAGGGAAATAATACTGAAGCCCTCAAAAATTATTTGCAGGCACTAAAACTCAAAGAAGAAATTGGCGATAAACAAGGAATGGCCGAATGTTACAACAAGATCGGCGCAATCTACATTGCAACAAATAAAAAAAACGAAGCGCAAACGTACCTGAAAAAAAGCCTGGAACTTTCAAAAGAGATCGAAAGCATGAACGACATCAAATCTGTTTATGAAAATCTTTATAAACTTGATAGCTTGAACGGAAATTTTAAAAGCGCACTTGAGAATTACAAAACATTTATTGTTTACCGCGATAGTATTTCGAATGAGGAAAACTTAAAGAAAACTATACAAATGGAATTGCAGTACAGTTATGACAAGAAAGCGGTAGCAGACGCAATAAGAAATGAAGAAGCAATAAAACTCGAAGAATTAAAACGCCAGCTTGAAATTGAAAAGAAAAAAAACAAATAAC
>JACMLS010000185.1 GCA_014379485.1 Bacteroidia bacterium
TTTATCATTAATCAGAATAATTTCTTCTCCGTTAAGTGCATGACCAATACAGAGTTCAGAAGATTCTTTCAGTCTTGCCAGCGTACTCCAAATGGTTGTTTCTGTGGGGCCATAAACATTTATTACATCTGTGTTTTTCAGTAATTTTAATTCCTCATACAAATGTTGTGGCAAGGCTTCGCCGCCAATCAGTAAAACAGAAAGAAAATCAAAATTCTCTTCAATGTTGAGTAGTTGCTGCAGGCGCGATGGTGTAAGCTGAAAGACATTTACTTTTTGGTTCTTTATATAGGCAAGTAATTTATGCGGGTCGGCCACTTCTTCATCTCCGGCCATAATTAATTGTACTCCGTTGCAAAGTGTTCCTAATAGTTCAAAACCCGAAATATCAAAAGTTAAACCTGTTGAGGCTATCATTCTGTCGCCTCTTTTTAACCTGAAATCTGTTTTTATATTACTAAAAAAATTAAGCAGGTTGCCATGTGTAACTTTTACGCCTTTGGGCTGGCCAGTGGTTCCTGATGTGTAATAAATATTTGCAATGTCGGTTCTGTCAATGGTTGCGTAAGAAACAGAAGCCGCTTTGCCTGAATAATGCGCACTTATGTTTTGCATTTCCGCATCAGTTAAAATCAGTTTGCTTTCGCTGTCAGCAATAATAAATTCTTTTCTTTTTGCAGGAAGTTCCGAAGAGAGCGGAACGTAAACAGCCCCGATCTTAAGAATACCTAAAATGGAAACAGGCAACCACTCGTTTCTTTGCAGGTCAAGTGCAACTTTATTACCTGCAGAAATACTGTACGTATTTTGCAACATAGCGGCAAGGTGGTCTGACATAAGATCAAGTTCTTTATAAGAAAAAGAAGACTCGTGGTAGATCAGTGCAATTGCTTCAGGATTGGCGGTAACCTCTTTTTTAAATAATTGTATAATGGTAGTGTCAGTTGTGTCGCTGTGTTTTTGAATAGCATCAGGTTTAGTTGGGCGGAAAGTGGAAAATAATTCATGAACAATTGTTTTTTCATCACACCCCAGCAATTTATTTAAACCTGCCGCATACAATTCCTGCAGATAGTCTATTTCTTCTTCACTAAAAAGATCACTACTGTAAAGCAAAGAAATTTCATTTAATGTTTTGTTTATTACTAATTCCAGCGGAAACCGGCCTGAGCGGTTTTTTTCCTCATCACCACACGTAATGCAGAGGGTTGTGTGGAAGAGGGAATTGGTGTCGCGGCCAATGCTGTCAGAAAGTTTTTTAAGATCATTTACTGCAAAGTCTCCAACGGTAGAAAATTGTTTAGTAAGCTCAGTTAAAAAAGCAGGTACTGTAAGTTCCGGAGAAATGTCTGTAATAAAAGGAATAAATTCTTTATGATGAGCGGCACCCGCACTTTTATTCTCACTTAAACCAAAAGTAATTTCCTGAACGTTGCAGGTTCTTTGCAACAGGTGTATCCATATGGCAGCATATATTATTTCTGAGGTGGTATTTATTTCTGACGCAAAAACTTCAGGATTTTTTTTAAGCGCGTCAATAGGTACACAAACGCGTTTTGTTAAAGAGTAAATGGTATTTTCTTCGTCCGGAACTTTTTCAAAAGGCAGTGATCTGTTACGGAAAGAAGAAATATAACTGAGCCAAAGATCAGGTGTGTGTTCTTCTACACCTGCAGGCGTTTCCGTATTTGCAACCTGCAGATCAGCAAAAGAAACAAAATGATTTTCAGCAGAAAGTATCAGTTTAAGATCACTGATTACACCCATAATTGTTTTGCGCGTAAACAAGTCGGTTGAATATTCAAGCTTAAGCTGAAGTTCTTGCCCGGTCTCTGCAAAGTCAAAAGACAAATCGGTCTTACTGAAACCTCCGTGATCATAATGGTGTGGTTTTGCCTTTATACCGGAAAAAGAACGTTCGTTTAAATTTCCGCCGGTAATGTTTGTGTTTTGCAGAATAACCATTACATCAAACAAAGCATTTCTTCCCGTGTCGCGCAAAAGATTCAGATCTTTTATTAAATGATCAAACGGATAGTCCTGGTTTTTATAAGCATTCAACGTAATGTTTTTCGCTTTTTGCAAGAGGTCGTTTAAAGAATCAGAAGAGCTGAATTTAATTCTTAAAGGCAAGGTGTTGAGGTAAACGCCAACCTGGTTTTCAAGTTCTGCATTATTTCTTCCGGCTACAGGAGTGCCAATAACGAGGTCTGTTTGTCTGCTTCTTAAATGAAGCAATGCTGTAACAGCAGAAAACAATCCCATAAACAAAGTGCATCCGTTTTTTTGACACAGGGTTTTTAATGCTGAGGCCAGGTGCGGGTCAATAATTTCCTGGAGAATTTCGCCTTTAAATGTTTTTATTTCGGGTCGTGTAAACTCAGTGGGCAGGTTCAATACCGGAACTTCTCCGCCAAATTGTTCCATCCAATAAGATTTTTGTTTGCTCAGTTTTTCTTCTGCCAATTGCTGTTGCTGCCATACCGCATAGTCTTTGTACTGTATTCTTAAGGGAGAAAAAGGTATTTCTTTTTGCTGAACAAACGCGGAATAAAAAAGAAAAAGCTCCTTCATCATTATATTCAATGACCATCCGTCGCTGATAATATGATGAATAACAAAACTGAAAATGTATTTTTCTTCCGAAAGCCTTATGAGTGCGCAGCGTAGTAATGGTCCTTTAGAAAAGTCAAAAGAAAAA
>JACMLS010000186.1 GCA_014379485.1 Bacteroidia bacterium
ACACCCAACCCCTACATTCATTACAAATCGCTGGCAAATATTTACATTCTTTTAAATGACCTGAACAAATCAAAAATGTACAGGGAAAAAAGTATTGAAGTAAAAAGAAATCAGCGCACAGGTTTTACTTACAATACGGCCGAAGATTATAATAACCTGGCTGCCACTTATCTTTTACAAAAAGATACCGTGGGAATGCTGAACGTCTTTCTTGAAAAAATAAAAGCGGCACCGTGCATTAATCCTGACCCGGATGATTATATGAAAGTGGCCAGGTATTATCTTTTCAGAAATGACCTTGTAAAAGCAAAAGAACAACTTAGAGTAGCCACTGAAATATATCCGAATTTTACAGATGCAAATCTTTGCCGTGCTGCAGAAGCAATAGTTAACGACAATAAAGACGACGCGCAATTTTACCTGGAAGAAGACCTGAAGGTTTCTGCTGACCCGCACTCTCTTCATTTAATAATTGGTCTTTTTTCTATCATGACCAATCATGCAGACAATGCCTTTGACTGGTTAAGCGAATCAAAACTTACTTCTCCTCACCCTACAGAAATACAAAGAGAATATATAGACCGGTTTTTATTGCCCGCAAAAAATTAAATTTTTCTTATGAAAAAAATCATTCTTCTTTCCATTGTTTGTTTTCAGTTTGTTGCTGCTCAAACAGAATTTGTTCTAAAAAAACCTTTAAGCAAAGGAGATATTTTATTTTTAAAACAACAGCTGCGCGAATATAATTTCTTTGAGCAAAGTATGAACTTTCAGTTCCAGGCCGGAGATTTTTTTAAGCAGAAGGTGGTTGCAGAAGACAAAGCTTTTGATGCAGAAGAGATAAAAAAACTGAAAGCGAAATTAAAAGGAGATTGCGAAGACGCTGCCATTTATTATGATATTGGCATGGCTTACAAATTCAATTATAAATATGAGGATGCGCTTTTCTATTTAAACAAATCGCTTGACAGGGCAAAAGAAAGAACTAGGTTAAAACCTGACAGCGCCTCTGCTTACAGAAAACTCGGGGTTGTATTTGTGGGACTTGAAAATTTTAAAGAAGCGCTTTCTGCATTTGAAAAAGCGTGCAAGCTTGATAAAAAAGACGACTACTCAAGAGAAATGAAAAAAAGTTTGCCTTACAACCTGGGCGAAAATGCAACAGGCGATTCGCTGATTCTTGATGAAATAAAACAAAACCCTGACAGCCTGTGCGGATATGCTGCACTACCAGTTTACTATTTATCAAACATTTTTGCAAAATTGTCAGTTATTCCTGATCGCGCAAAAAAATTGGATTTGTTGCGAAACAAAAAAGTGGAAGACCTTGCAGACCTCAGCCTCATAAAAAATGCAGCAGAAAAAAATGAAAATGAAATTTGCTTTGAGCTTATTTACAGAGTAAGTGAGTTATGCATTCTTATGGGAAAAACAGTCCATGTCTCTTTTGGCGATACTGGCATAAGTAAAGCACCGGCATTTATTCTTGATGAATACGACAAAAAAACACTGACAACCTTAACTAAATTTTTTGAATCCTGTCTTACAAACAAAAACATCCCTGATCAGTATGTGATTCACAAATCTCTTGCTATTATTGCTACTTTAAAAACTGAGAACGCCAAAGCAAAAGCCGAAATACGCGAAGCAATAAAGATCAGGCAATTGCTGAAACCTAATTTTTACACCAATGCTTCAGGAGAATATGATAACCTTGCTGCGATTTATTTTTTAGACAAAGACACAGCCGGTCTGGAAAAAATTCTGTTGGAAAAAACAAAAATTAACCCTGGAATTAATCCAGCCCCGGAGGATTTTGTAAAACTTGCGCAATTGAGTTTCTATTATAAAAAATATGATAAGGCCAAAGAGTATGCAGAAAGAGCTTTAAGCATCTGCGAAACTGTTGCGGGTGCCAATCAATGCCTCACTGCAATAGCACTGATAAATAATGATCTTACAGGAGCCCTGGAACCTTTAAAGAAAGAACAAAGAATTGCACCAGAATCATTTTCGTTTTTAATGATAGGAGGAATTTATTCTTTAATGGCAAACGATACAGATGTTGCAGCAGCCTGTTTCCAAACGGCGCAGCAACAGGCACAGGATAAATCTGAAATTCAGAAAAAATTTATCAATAAATTTTTGGCGCCTGCCGGAAAATAATAATTGCTTTCAATACTCTCCGCCAATTTTTCTTTTGTTCAGCAATCCGTCATTTTCGAAAGCAGGCAATCGCACAGGTTTTTTTATTGTGCCAGTAGTATCACTGAGTGATTTCATAAAGTGAATAATGTTTTCTTTTTCGCTTGCATTAAGTTGCAGAGAATCGAACGGCAGGGTCTGATTCGGAATATTAAAACCAAAACCATTTCCTCCTCCTTTGTGATAAAACTCTACCACATCTTTCAGTTCCTTATAAGAGCCGTTATGCATATAAGGCGCTGTAAATTCAATGTTTCTTACTGTGGGCGTTTTAAATGCAAAGCGCTGTTCAGGAATACCTGTAACCAGATAACGCCCTTCATCCTTATCCACTTTTTTATTGGTTGAATTTTCTGCTGTACCTATTACTTCAAATTCAGAATCAATATAAAAAGGAGGAACAGACCCATTGAACAACGGGAAAAAATGACAACTTCCGCAAAGACCTTTTCCTGCAAAAAGA
>JACMLS010000187.1 GCA_014379485.1 Bacteroidia bacterium
ACTTATATCTTTGTGTCTTATATCTTATATCCGGCGTTCAGCTCTCTCATGTTTCTATATTGTAATATAAAAAGTGCAAAAAAAAAAAACCGGTGCACATGGCTCCGGTTCTTCAATATTGGGGTAGCTGAATTTTTAAGCCATAATTTCTTCTTCAGTAACTTCTGATACTTTAATTGTGGTTGTTTTTGTTTCAGACTTAGCTTCAGCAATTTTTTTGGCATCAATTGCCAAACGGTTTTTCTTTGCGATTTTGTTTTTTGCTTTTTGATTAAGTACGCGTAATATTATTAAAAGCGCAACAAATGCAACCGGAACTATGATCATCCACAAAGAAATAATATTTAACTCTTTTGTATAGCTAAGATCTTCAAAAAGTAAAGAGGCTTTGTCTCCTGACTGAAATTTATGGTTAATGACTGCGTGCCCGTTTTTATCAAAAGTTACAGGAATTTCCTGTCCGTTTAAAATAAAACCCAGCTGATAATTGTTTTCTGTTAATTTAGGGTTTGCAGGATTTACGAACTGTAATTCTATTTTTGAATTGGTGTTCTCGAAAATAAAATCGGGCATTTTTACAGTAAGATCGTTGTTTCCAACACGCGAAATCTGTACAGCATTTTCCTGGTTTAGCAGGTCGTGATAATCTTTAGCAAAAAAACTCAGGGATAATAACAGGGAAAGTAAAGTCAGAAGCTTGCGGTTCATATTTTTTCGATTTGTTAATTGAGCGCCAAAAATAACAAAATTTGTTAATTGCAGAGTCCGGAAATTAGACCAATAATAGAATTTGAGGCACTAACAAAATGTGACACAACGTACTGTGTTGAAAATTAATGCAATGCGGGTGTCAGGCTCAGGCTTTCAATGATCTCACCCTCTTTTGTGTTCAGTTCTTCTAAGCGCTTAAAAACCAGTTCTTCGCTAAAATAAACGAGGGCCATTCTTATAAATACATCGCCATGTTTGGCTTCTGATGCCCATAATCTTTGGTAAAATTTCTTTAGATCTCCTTCAGGCAAAGCTTCATAAATAAGTTTGAAGCGTTCTGCCCCCCGGCTTTCTATAACAGAACCTAATAAAAGCCGGTCTAAAAAACGTTCGTCGCGGCCATGGCGAAGTAAAGCAAGCAGGTTTTTTATGTAGAGGTCTTCTTTTATTTCATGGGTAAGTTTTACATTACGCGCCACCATAATTTCATACACATCTCTAAAATGCTCCATCTCTTCTAAAGCCGTATCAATTAATTCTTTTAAGATCTCAACCCTGTCAGGATATTTGGCAACCAAACTCAATGCAAAAGCAGAAGCTTTACGTTCGCAATTGGCATGATCCTGTAAAAAAGTATTAAAATCTTTCATTACCGTTTTAACCCATTCAGGATTTGAGTTTTTTACCGGAGGCAGCCTTAGTTGCATAAAAAAATTTGTGTGAATATAGATTAAAAAAACTCAGTTAGAAAGTTGTAAAAGGTATGCGTACTTAAGTTCTTTTGGCCGGGTGGCAGGATTTAAGAAAGGAAGTGTTAAGCCTGTTATTTCATAATCTTCTATTTTTTTCTCTAAAATAAATTTATAGTTCCTTTTCTTTAATTCGTCGTAACCTTCCTTATCAGTGAAAACCCAGCAATCAGAATATTTAGCAATAGAATCTGCCAGCATATCTTCATTTATATACCTGAACAGATTTTTGGAGTAAAAACTCAGAGAATAAGGAGAGACACGCACAGAAAAACATTTTTCTGCGGGAATATGATTTTCTGCCAGATAATCGCCTGCAACCGAACCGGCCTGGTATTTTAAAAGTGATGGGTAAAAGTTTAAGTTTAAAAGAAGATTTATAAAAATTATTGTTGCAGCAGAAAAATATACGGGAGAGGTAGCGGTGTTTTCTTTTACGCCTGCAAAAAGCACTATAAATGCCAAAGCAAGAACAGAAACAATAAGAACCGGCAGCTTGTTGTAAAGCGGAAAGAACCAGGTATTTATTACAATTACGGCTGCTAATAACACAAAACAAAAAGCGTTCTGAATTTTTCCGGTGAGCGAAAATAATTTTTCTTTTTTTTCGGCCAATTCATTTAACCAGCCTGCTGTAAAAATTGCGGCAAGCGGGTAAATAACAAATACATAATGCGGTAATTTGTATTGGCTTAATGAAAGGGAAACAAATGAAAGCAGGAAACCACCCAAAGTAAGGAATTCCTGTTTTTTGTAGTACCCTTTTTCTGCAAACACTTTATAAAACCTTGTAAAAAAAGCTGCAACAGCCAAAAAAGCCCAGGGCAAAAAAGACCAGAGAAAAGTGTGTGTGAAAAAGAAATAGCCTGCATCGTTTTTCCAAACGTTTTCGCCGGTTATTCTTCCAAAACTTTGTTCCCAGAAAAAGAAACGCAGGCCTGAAACTCCGGTTCTTCCATTCACAATTTTTTCTGGATGAAGATCGAATTGCTCGTATAAACCAAGACACATTGGAAAAAGTACAATGCCTGTTATTATCAGGCCAACAAACCACTGCCATTTAAAAATTGATTTAAAATCGCGCTTAACAAGCAGCCATGAGCCTAATGAAAAAACCGGAACAATAATGCCAATGGGGCCTTTTGCAAGCATAGCCAATCCGATACCGGTAAAACCAAAAATAATATGTTTTAGTTTTTGAGTTGTTACAAATGCAACCAACTGCCAGAGTGAAAAAACCACAAAATTGGTTAAAAGCGTATCTGTTCTTACATCATGGTTAAATAAAAAAAATGCCTGGCAGGTAAAAATCATCAGAGCAGCATTTAATCCGCTTTGCCTGTTATACAAAATTTTAGCAAGCTTAAAAGTAGCCCAGGCGCCCATTACTGAGCTAAGAAAAGAGGGTAAGCGGTAAGCCCAGTCATGCACCCCGAACAATTTAAATGAGAGGGCGCTTAACCAGAAAAGAAGAGGAGGTTTATCAAGATAATCATTGAAATGATCTTTAACATGCAAAAAATCTCCGCTCTTAAATATTTCAAAACTAATAGAGGCGTACTGGCTCGCGTCTACATCCATTAACCTTATATTAAAAAGACCTATTATATAAACGATCCCGGCAAGGATAAATAAAAGGTGATATATGTAAATTCTGAGTAATGCCATTGTATCATAGGCGAAATTATAAACTTAAATTGTACTTAAGAATAAATACCGATAA
>JACMLS010000021.1 GCA_014379485.1 Bacteroidia bacterium
AGCAAGGCAAAAAAATCTTTGTGTGGGATAAGAACGTTATTTTTTTTCCGAGAAGAATAAACGGCAAGCTGTGTTTTTTACATCGTATAAAACCAGACATACAAATTGTTGTTGGAATAAATACTATTGAAGAACTGACAACAGAATTCTGGCAGAATTATTTTCTTCACCTGCATGATTCTATTGTGCTTTCTCCAAAATACGATCACGAAGTAAGTTATATAGGTAGCGGTTGTCCTCCAATAGAAACTGAGCACGGATGGCTATTGATCTATCACGGCGTGCATGATTCTGTAAAAGGATACGTTTATTCTGCCTGCGCGGCTTTACTTGATCTTGAAAATCCGCAGAAAGAAATTGCCCGTCTGCCTTATCCATTGTTTCAACCCGAATTTCACTGGGAGTTAAGAGGAGAGGTAAACAATGTCTGCTTCCCCACGGGTGCTGTTGTATTTGATGACACACTTTATATTTATTACGGTGCGGCCGATGAACAAATTGCATATGCAACAGTCAGCTTATCTGAACTATTAAAAGAACTATTATTAAATCCAACAGAAAATGGAAAATAAATTAATGACCAACTATACAAACAATTCATCTTTAGGATTGCAGAATATAAATTATTCCGGTGCATCCCTTCGTCGCTTATACATTCCTGAAACTGACAATCAGTTTCCTGAAATTTTATTTATTACCTCGTATCCGCCAAGAGAATGCGGAATAGCAACTTACTCTCAGGACCTGATAAAAGCATTGAACAACAAGTTCAGCAATTCATTTAAGTTAAGTATTTGCCCGCTCGAATCAGAAAATGAAAAACATACTTATACCGAACAAATAAAATTTATTCTCACTACTGATCAAACAGATTCATTTACTGATCTGGCAAAAAAGATCAATGATAATTCAGCGATCAGGATGGTAATGATTCAGCATGAATTCGGACTCTTTAGAAAAAAAGAAGATGCTTTTAAACAATTTATTGTTACACTTAACAAGCCGGTGATTACAGTTTTTCACACAGTTTTACCGGGGCCGAATAAAAAATTAAAAGCAAATGTGCAGCAAATCTCAGTGCTTTCTGAGTCGATCGTGGTTATGACAAACTCTTCTGCTCAGCTATTGGTAAATGATTATGGAGTAAGCAAAGAAAAAATTACTGTAATTCCACACGGTACTCATCTTGTTCCGCATTCTGACAAAGAGCAACTGAAAAAGAAATATAAATTAACCGAAAAAAAGATTCTTTCTACTTTTGGATTGCTGAGCTCAGGTAAAAACATTGAAACAACGTTAGAGGCATTACCAGCTATCATTAAAAAAGATCCGGATGTATTATTTCTTGTTATTGGTAAAACGCATCCCTCCGTTGTAAAAGAAGAAGGAGAGCGCTACAGAGAGTTGCTTAAAACAAAAGTTTCAGAATTAAAGTTAGAGAAGCACGTTCAATTCATTAATCATTTTTTGCCATTGCCTGAACTGCTGGAATATTTGCAGCTCACAGATATTTATTTGTTTACTTCCAAAGACCCCAACCAGGCGGTAAGCGGAACTTTTTCTTACGCTCTTAGTTGTGGTTGCCCCGTTATTTCAACCCCCATACCACATGCACGCGAAGTGTTGCAACAAGACACCGGAATTATTGTTGATTTTGAGAATGCAAAACAATTAGCCGAAGCGGTGAATCGTTTATTGGGTGATGAAGAACTCAGAAAAAATATCACTTCTAATTGTTTGCACAGAATGGCATCTACCGCATGGGAAAATGCAGCCATTGCACACGCCTTGTTGTTTGAAAAAACCGGGAAAGGAAAGATCTCCCTTCAATTCAATGCGCCTGCCATTAATCTTGATCAACTTAAAAAACTCACTACTGATTTTGGAATGATTCAGTTTTCTAAACTCAATCAGCCCGATATTGATTCTGGTTATACATTAGATGATAACGCAAGGGCGTTAATAGCCATGTGCGGACATTTTGAACTGACAAAAGATGAAACT
>JACMLS010000188.1 GCA_014379485.1 Bacteroidia bacterium
GAAATTGAAAAGAAAAAAAACAAATAACTGCAGTTAGCATGAACTTGTGGTTGGAAAAACGGAATGAACCAACCATCCTTCCAACCATCTACTGTTTCACCATCCGCGCAATAGAACGATTTTGCCCATTGCTTAACTGAATAATATAAACGCCGTTGCTCAACGCAGAAAGATCATACTTCAACACAATATTCTGCATAGAAGAAATTTGTTCGCTCTTAACAACATTTCCAATCACATCAAAAATGGTAACGGTAGTTTTTTCGCCTGCATCTAATCCAAAAGCATTCAGTTCAACAAAATTTGTAAACGGATTCGGAATTAATTGAAGGCCTAGTGTGTTTGACGAAGAATATTCGTTTGCGCCCAAAGTTCCCATGATCGTAAAGTTTGCATCGTTTATGTCAAAGAAAATATTGCTGGGACAAACAATTTTTATTCTGCAGTTAGGATTAATTCCGTTTACATAAGGTAAAGTAATTGCCTCCGAACCATCGTTCGGAGTTGCTGCAACAAGCAATTGCCAGGTAGTACCACCATCTAACGATAAATAAATATCTACGTTTGCACAACTGATGGGGCTTGCTGTTGTTCCGCCAACGTTCCATGTTATTGTTTGTACACTTCCGTCGTTGTAACTTATTCCGGTTGTGTTAGGACTTGAAACATTAAAAGGTCCTGAACTTGTAACGGTTACAGAAACAGTGGGGGCGCTGCAAACTCCGCCTCCGCCCATTTGATTATCGCGCGCTGTTAATCTGAACTTTAAATTTTGCGCAGTGCCCGGTAAATATTCTCCAATAGTTCCGGTCATGTTTCCACTCAACACAACACTTAATTTCGGAAACATTCTTGTTGGAATTGAAACCGGGTTATAAGATCTGAAAAATGGTTTTGAACCTGAGTTCCAGTTTCCTGCCGTACTGTTGTTGTCAACTTCTTCCCACTGATAAGATACAACATCTCCGTCAGGATCAGTTGCAGAACCCGTTAATGTAAAGGGAGTGGATTTAGGAATACTGTAATTTGCAGAACCTGTAACTGCGGGCGAATTATTTCCGCTGGCTGTAGTTGTTGCGCAACCATTTCCTGTTCCCGTTTGTGTAAAAGCAACAATCTCATCATAACTTATTGCATGAAAATAGGCAATGCTGTTTGTTGAATCATTATTCACTCCGCAAATTCCGGCATAAGCCATAATGGTAATTCCGCTTCCGGGTTCTACCATTGTACCGGGATTTTGATTTCCGTTGCAGGAGCCCGATGTTGCTCTGAATGTATGATTGCCATCAAACTGATGTCCGATTTCATGCGCAACATAATCAATATCGTAAGGATCTCCGGCAGGAGAAGGGCTTCCGGTAATTCCGCTTGCTTTGTTTCCCGTCTGGCAAACACAACCTAATTGTGCAAGTCCGCCGCCACCAGTACTGAATGTATGGCCAATGTCATAATTCGCGTTTCCTATGTTCGCATCAATTACTGTTTGACTTTCGTTGATCAATGTACTCGCATTATTATTTCCGTTAAAAGGATCTGAACCTGCGCTTGTAAATACAACTGAAGTTTCTGTTGCCACCAAAACTAATTTTACTGCAACTTCCGTTTCATAAACACCGTCAACACGATTAACAGTTGTTACAATGCAGGAGAGTGTTTGTGCAACAGAAGGAGAGCCAAGGCCCGTTGCAGCAACAGCGTATTCGCCGGTGCAGGCAACAGCTAAACTGTAGGTGCGTAAATTTCCGCCAATGCAAACAGCTTGTATCGTATTTACATCTGCGTTTATTTTTTGTGTGGAATTGCTGTTGTTGATTGGATCAGACTCAGGCAACATATTACTCTCGTCTTTTTTAAAATCAGCAGTATAATACGAAATATAATACGCCTGTGTATTTCTGCAATAAGGGTCAATAAAAAAATCGCCACCATTTACACTCCGCACCATTCCGTGAAAACCAAACTCTGTCCAGTCAAGTTTACCCGAGGCTTGCGGGTCATCTATTCCTTTTACGTTAAAAGTTTTTATAGTTGGAAATTGCGCAGCCAGTTCCGGAGCCATTACAGGAGATTCAACCACCCTGAATTGTTGCAAACTTCCATCAGGCACAGGTAAAAAAATGATCAGCGGAGATGCTGCAAGTTTTACGTTGTTCTCGTGCGGAGCAGAAAATAAAACGTTCTTTAAATTATCCTCCAGTAATTCAACTGTCTTATATTTTTTCGGAACAATCACCCGTTCTCCGCTTGCCGGAATGTTTTTTTCTTCAATACTTTTCCAGGCTTGCTGATTGTTTTGCGCCATAAGCATATTGCTTAAACCCGCAATTAACAGAAGGGTAATTTTTTTCATAGTGTAGGTTTTTATTTTGATTTCCTGGCTGAACGAAACCGGTCTGATATAATAAAACTATAGTATTTAAGAGCCAAAAGCAAATAAACAAAAGGTAATTATTAGCTTTGGGGACAGCATGAAACCCTTTTTTTAATTGAGAAAGAAAAGTTGAAACGGATTTCTTACATATTTTTTTGCTTCATTGTTATCTTGTTGGCAATACAAACGCTGTATGCGCAAACCCGCAAGATCGATTCTCTTCTTTCTGTTCTCAAAACCGGTAAAGAAGACACGAACAAAGCGAAAACATTAAATAAACTGAGTTGGGAGTTTTTTTTAATTGGAACCTATGACAGCTCATTGCTTTTCTCAAACAGAGCTTTGAACATCAGCAAAAAACTTTCTTTCAAAAAAGGCATGGGCAATTCTTACAACAGCTTCGGGAGTGTTTATTTCAATCAGGGCAATTACACCGAAGCGCTCAGCAACTATTTTGCTTCCCTTAAAATAAGAGAAGAAATGGGTGATAAAAAAGGCATGTCTATGTCGTATGGTAACATTGGCAGTGTTTATAAGGGCCAGGGTAATTATTCTGAAGCGCTCAGGTATTATTTGGCTGCCCGTAAAATATGCGAAGAGATGGGCGATGAGAAAGGAAAGGCTGATGCCTGGAATAATGTTGGCACTGTATTTTACAACCAGGGTAATTACCCCGAAGCGCTCAAGCATCATTTTCTTTCTCTTAAAATAAGACAGCAGATGGGTGATAAGAAAGGAGTCGCTTCTTCTCATACCAACATCGGAAATGTTTGTAATTTACTGGGCAATTACCCCGAAGCCTTGAAGAATTATTTAACCACTCTGAAAATACAAGAAGAGATGAGTGATAAATTTGGAATAGCTAATTCTTACAACAATATCGGCAATGTTTATTGTTTACAGGAAAACTACGCGGAAGCGCTGAAGAATTATTCATCCGCCCTTAAAAAACAAGAAGAGATAGGCGATAAATTGGGAGTGGCACGTACTTTGGGAAATATTGGATTTGTTTATTACATGCAAGGAAGATATCCCGAAGCGCTGAAGAATCAATTCGTCTCTCTTAAAATTCAGGAAGAATTAGGCGATAAAAAGGATGCGGGCAATACTTACAACAACATCGCAAATGTTTATTTACGCCAAGGCAAAATTGCCCGGACAAACGGAAATAAAGCTGTAGCCGCAAAAAAGTATTCCGATGCGTTAAAGAATTATATAGTGGCCCTTAGGATACGGGAAGGGATGGGCGATAAGCTGGGAATGGCCAATTCTTACAACAATATCGGCTATGTAAAAACAGGCCTCAAAGAATATATTGAGGCAAAAAAATATTTAAATGCGGGCCTGTCGCTTTCAAAAGAGATTGGTGCAAAAAACATAATATGCAGCGCACATCTGCGTTTTTCAGCCCTCGATTCTGCACTTGGCAATTCTAAATCAGCTTTAGAGCATTATAAGCTATACATCGTTTACGCCGACAGTTTAATAAATGAAGAAAACTCTGAAAAAACCGTGCAGCAACAAATGCAATACGATTTTGATAAAAAAGAATCGCTGGCAAAAGCGGAGCAGGAGAAAAAAGATCTGATGGCCGCAGAAGAGAAACGCAAGCAACAACTCAACTTTCGGTTTACTGTAATTGGTCTGATTGCCGTTGCAGTTTTCGCTGTCATCATTTTTCTTTCGCTTTACAGAACCCGCAAACAAAAAACCGTAATCGAAAAACAAAAAACAGAAGTGGAAAAACAGCGTGCTTTAGCTGACGAACGTTTTATCATTGCCGAAGAACAAAGATCAATTATAGAAAAACAAAAAACTGAAGTAGACAACGCGTATGGAAAATTACACGAAAAAAATAAAGAGGTAATGGATTCAATTTATTATGCACGGAGAATTCAGCGTGCGCTCATTACTTCAGAAAAGTATATTGAACGGAATTTAATTAAGCTAAGAAAGAAAAGTTGACGCGAATTTTTTACATACTTGTTTTCTTCGTTGCTGCTTTATTGGCTACGCAAAATTTGCATGCGCAAAACCGTAAAATAGATTCCTTGCTCACCCTCCTCAAAACAGATAAAGAAGACACAAATAAAGTAAAAACATTAAATAAATTAGGCTGGCATTTTTTTCTACTTGGAAAGTATGACAGTTCATTGCTTTTTTCAAACAGAGCTATGAGCATCAGTAATCGCCTTTCTTTTAAAAATGGCATTCCCCCGGCCTGTACAAACATTGGCAGTGTTTATCTGCACCAGGGCAATTATTCTGAAGCCTTGAAGTATTATTTATCTGCTCTTAAAATACAGGAAGAGACGGGGCATAAAAGGGGAATAGCTAACACTTATAATAGTATTGGAAGTGTTTATTCTGCACAGGCTGATTATAGGACGGCACTTAAAAATTATTTAATGGCACTTAAAATACAGGAAGAGCTGGGCGATAAAAAGGGAATGGGAACTTCTTACAGTAACATTGGTATTGTTTACAGCTCTCAGGGTAATGCTGCCGAAGCGCTCAAAAATCATTTCGCCTCCCTTAAAATAAAAGAAGAGACAGGCAATAAAAAAGGAATAGCCATTAGCTACGATAACATTGGGGTTATCTACTATGAACAAGGAAACTACGATAAAGCGTTGCAGAATTTTTTGATCACCCTTAAAATGGGAGAGGAAATGAGTGACCGGTACATGGTTGCTTCTTCTTCAGGAAACATAGGTTCTATAAAAACAACAAGAAAAGAATATAAAGAGGCAAAAAAATATTTGGATAAAAGCCTGTCTCTTTCTAAAGAGATCGGGGCAAAAGATTTAATATCTCTGGGCCATCAGAATTTTTCCAAACTCGATTCCGCGCTTGGCAATTATCAGTCTTCTTTAGAACAGTACAAGCTTTACATTGTTTACCGCGATAGCATTAACAACGAAGAGAGCAGCAAAAAAACCGTGCAACAACAAATGCAATACGATTTTGATAAAAAAGAATCGCTGGCAAAAGCAGAGCAAGAGAAAAAAGATTTGGTGTCGGCAGAAGATAAACGCAAAGATCAGCTTAATTTCAGGTTTACGGTTGTTGGGTTAATTGCAGTCGCGTTCTTTGCAATTATCATTTTCTTTTCACTTTACAGAACCCGCAAACAAAAGTCTGTGATCGAAAAACAAAAAGCAGAAGTTGATCAGCAACGCGCTTTAGCTGACGAACGTTTGGTTGTTGCAGAAGAACAAAAATCGATCATCGAAAAACAAAAAACAGAAGTTGACAAAGCGTATGAAAAACTGCACGAGAAGAATAAAGAGGTAATGGATTCAATTTATTATGCAAGAAGAATTCAAAGAGCTTTGATTACAAATGAAAAGTATATTGAAAAAAATTGGAATGCCCTGAAGCGAATCGCATGAGGAATATACTCTTAATAAATAATTACAGCAATTCTGCTTCAGGCATTACAAGTGAGAAATACATTGAGCGGGGCATTTCAAAATCAAAAAACCCCTCTTAAAACCAGTAAAAACACTTAGTTTCATTCGGGACACATTTTTTATCTTAGCTCTCTCATAAAATCTTAAGATGAAAAAAATTTTACTCCTGCTTTTTGTATTTTGCGGAATTTCTAAAATGAATTCTCAGATTTGCACACCAAATACTTCTTTTACACAAACCGGAATTTATCCTGACACATTGCCTGCAGGAACAGTGGGACAACCCTACTCTACTGATATTACTTTTGTAATGCCCTTAGACACACAAGGTGTAAGTTTTACAAATTTTAAAATTCTTACCGTTTCATTGCCTGTTGGTTTAAGCTGGACCTGCAGTAATTTTGCCAATGGTTGTAATTACAATCCGCAGGTTAGTCAATACGGTTGCGTAAATATTTCGGGCACACCATTGCTTGCTGGTTCGTATCCTATTGCAGTAACTGTACTTGCAGATCTTACCATTGCCTCTGGAATACCGGTTACCTTTAATATTTACATGGATGTTTTGCCCGCAACCTCTTCCGCCTCCAACAACGGATTTTCTATGATGGGGTATGAAGGTTGTTCACCTATCACCGTAGATTTTGTAAACAACAACCCCGGTTTAC
>JACMLS010000189.1 GCA_014379485.1 Bacteroidia bacterium
AAAGAGGCTAAGAAAATTGTTATACAAACCATACAGCGTGTTGCTACTGAGCAGGCCATTGAAAATTCTGTTACCGTTTTTCATATTGAAAGCGATGAAATGAAAGGTAGAATTATTGGAAGAGAAGGAAGAAATATACGCGCATTTGAAGCCGCAACCGGAATTGAAGTAATTGTAGACGATACACCCGAAGCAATTATTCTCTCAGGTTTTGATCCGGTAAGAAGAGAAATTGCACGTCTGGCCTTACATCAATTAGTAGTTGATGGAAGAATTCACCCCGCAAGAATTGAAGAGGTGGTAGAGAAAGTAAAAAAACAAATTGAAGAAGAAATTATTGAGATAGGAAAAAGAACCACTATTGATCTTGGAATTCACGGTTTGCACCCTGAGTTGATAAGAATGGTGGGTCGAATGAAATACCGTTCTTCTTACGGACAAAATTTATTGCAACACAGCCGCGAAGTTGCCAATCTGTGTGCAATTATGGCAAGTGAATTAGGCTTGAATCCAAAAGTTGCAAAACGTGCTGGTCTGTTACATGATATTGGAAAAGTACCAGATGATGAACCTGAATTGCCACACGCAATTTTAGGAATGAAACTGGCAGAAAAATACAAAGAGAAACCAGAAGTTGTAAACGCAATCGGAGCCCATCACGACGAAATTGAAATGACTTCTTTAATTTCTCCAATTGTTCAGGTCTGCGATGCCATAAGCGGTGCACGTCCGGGCGCAAGAAGAGAAGTTGCAGAACAATACATTAAACGTTTAAAAGACCTTGAAGCATTAGCGCTTTCGTATCCCGGTGTAGAAAAAACCTACGCAATACAAGCCGGCAGAGAATTGCGCGTAATAGTATCAAGCGACAAAATAAGCGATGAAAATTCAGCAAAACTTGCATTTGATATTTCGCAAAAAATTCAGACCGAGATGACATATCCGGGGCAAGTTAAGGTTACTGTGATAAGAGAGACGAGAGCAACGAGCTACGCTAAATAGGCTTCGACTGGCTCAGCCTGACAAATAAAAAATGTTACCTTTTTTGGGTAACATTTTTTATTTGCAGAAAGATTAAACAAATTTTACATTTTGAAAAAAGCGCTTGAGCTTGGCTCAGATTCTGCCAAACATTTTTTAGAATTGCTTGGTGATTAAAGAATTTTTGCCTTTGCTTTTCTTTCATTATATTTGATAGAGCAGCCATAGACCTCATTAATCTTTTCGTATGAAAAAAACCGGAATTTTATTGCTTTGTTTTGGGCTTGTAGTAGTTTTTACAAACAGTTGTAAGAAAGATGTTGCTGTTCCAATTCAGCTTGAAAATTCAACACAAGATCCTGTACCGGGTGTAACTATTGCAGGTTCATCAGACAAGGGTGCTACTTATTTCGATTATCTTCCTGATACAATAATTGGCGACTATTATGCTTATACTGCAAATTATTTAATGGATCTGGACGGTGACAATACAAATGACCTTGAGTTTAAATCCGCTTGCAATCACGGCGGAACCGGGCACGTTTATTCTGCCGGGCTGGCTATTCTTGATACCTCTGTAAGTATTGCAATGACCGCAGATTCCATTTACCCTTTTCGTTTTAGCAGTGGAGATACAATTCGCAATGGTTTTAACTGGTATTTCAAACCAATAAATCAATCCTATTCTTTGGCCATTACTTTTTCTTATGATTATGTCTATTATCCATCAAGCATAAACGTATCTTATCCCGGCTGGAACAACAACACCGGGTATATTGGCGTAAGGAAAAGGAAAGCTGATGGTTCATTTATTTATGGTTGGATCAATGCCGAAGTTGCCTGGGTTTACCAGTTAAAAATAAAAGAAAGATATTTTGGTGGTACATAATTGCCCCGAATTTTTTCAAACATTAATGGTTGTTTAAATGTTACATTTACTTTCTTAGCGTAACTTAGCTGAATCTTTACAAATTACTTGTGAAAAATCTAAACGACGCCTGGTACAAATGCTGGTTTAACACCTCGTACTATCATACACTTTATAAAAACCGTAACAATGAAGAAGCCGCTTTGTTTTTAGATAAACTGGTTGCTCATTTAAAACTCACACCAAACTCAAGCGTATGGGACATGGCTTGCGGAAAAGGCCGCCATACAACTTATCTTGCCAAAAAAGGCTTCAACTCATTCGGCACAGACATTTCAGAGAATAGCATTGCTGAAGCATCACAACAAATTACAACAAATTACCCTTCCTTACATTTCTTCGTTCACGATATGCGCAATCCTTTACGAATAAATTATTTTGATTGCGTACTGAACATTTTTACAAGCCTGGGTTATTTTGAAAACGATCGCGACGATGAGCGGGTTTTTCAATCCGCTTTTCAATCCTGTAAGTCCGGTGGCTATGTTGTTGTTGATTTTTTGAATGCGATTAAAGTTCTCAATCACCTTGTGCCCGAAGAGAAAAAAACTGAAAGCGGAATTGAATTCAACATAAAAAGAAAATTAGAAAACAATTCTTTTAAAAAAGAGATCAGTTTTTTTGCAGATGGACAAGACTGGAATTTTGAGGAAAGTGTAAAGGCTTATAAAAAAGAAGATCTTTTAAGAATGGCAATTAAAGCAGGTTTTTCTGGTCAGGAATTTTTTGGCAATTATAATTTAGATACTTTTGACGAAATTAACTCGGATAGATTGATTTTGATTTTGAGGAAAGTATAAGGAGTAAGTATAGAGTATAAGGGAAATAACCATTAACTGACAACAGATAACGAATAACTAAATGAATTGGTATTTAAGTTGCATAGCACTATTCATTCCCGTAGTTCTTTCCGGATTGCTTGTCTTTGCAATAAAAATTACGGACACGCGCTTAAAATTAATTCTTTCTTTCAGCGGAGCCTACATTCTTGCTTTGTCGTTGTTGCATTTACTTCCTGAATTATACGAAGGAGAAAATCCTGAAAAGATCGGAATTTATATTCTTGCCGGTTTTTTTGTTCAATTGCTATTAGAATATTTTTCGAGCGGAATTGAACACGGGCACGCGCACATTCACACACACACTAAAAAAATTCCGTTCTCTATTTTGGCAGGACTTTTTATTCACAGTATGTTGGAGGGAATGCCCATCTCACAAAAAATTCAGCATGTGCATGAAGGTTCAATCCTGAATTTTTCAGATTCGTTGGTGGTTGGTATCATTTTGCACAACATACCTATTTCAATTGCCTTTATGAGTATGATGTTGCATATGGGAATGAAAAAAAATTCAGCGATCGGACTTTTGATTTTGTTTGCGTTAATGGCACCGTTGGGTTGTTTCATTTCTCAGATCATGAACTGGAGTGGGGTAGAAGGCTTCGAAAAATATTTAAAGATCGCACTCGCGCTCGTCATCGGAATTTTCCTTCACATCTCAACAACAATTATGTTTGAGAGTAGTGAGAAAAATCACAAATACCAGCTCTCCAAGATCCTGAGTATTATTGTTGGTGCTGCTGTAGCGTGGGGTCTCAGCTAGCACTTCGAGCGTCCCGCGAGAAGTATTTCATCCCGGCCTCCGGCCAAAAGCATTAAAATTATTGTAGCTCAGCACACAAAATTTTCACTCTGTTAAGCGGAGGAGGATCAAGGTTTGGTAAGCATCCACTCCTCAAACTCTTTCTTAGAAGCCTTGTAATCTAAAGCTCCGATCAGGTCGCGAAAATTTTCTCTGTCCGTACAAAAATCATAAGCCTCTTTTAAAAAATCTACGCGAGATTTGTCGTATTCAAACATATCACAAACGTCTTTTAACTGTTTGCAGTTAAAACAGTTTTTTGACATTAGATTTTTTGCCATTAAAATTCTTGAGTCTTCGCTGTTTCTTGATCCTATTGCCTGCGAAGCCACAATAAAATCATTTTCTTTCATGGCAATTTTACACTCGCGTTTTTTAATTTTTACAGTGTCTTTTGCAAGCTTTGTTGAGTCAGTAATTCCTTTTGGTGCAATTTCTTCGGCACTTAAAAAACGCATTCTGTAACCTGATCCTTTTTTCTCAATCACGTAAGTAAATTCCATATTATCGGTTGGTTTTCCTTCCCAAATTGTATGGATCTTATCTTTTATTTCCGGCAGATC
>JACMLS010000190.1 GCA_014379485.1 Bacteroidia bacterium
ATTTTCTTTTCAAGCTCTTCAATATAGCTTCTGAATCTTTTGTCTGTATCCATTAAGTTGTTTACAGTTCTGCAGGCGTGTAAAACAGTTGCATGATCTTTACCTCCGCAATGCAAACCAATTGTTGCAAGAGAAGATTTGGTCATGTTCTTTGCAAAGTACATTGCAATCTGTCTTGCCTGTACCACTTCACGCTTGCGGGTTTTTGATTTCATCAGTTCAATAGGCAGATCAAAATAATCGCATACTACTTTCTGAATGTAATCAATAGAAACTTCGCGGGCGGTACTCTTTACAAACTTGTCTATCATTTGTTTTGCAAGATCCAGCGTAATGGTTTTCTTGTTCAATGATGATTGTGCAAGTAAAGAAATAAGTGCACCTTCCAGTTCGCGCACGTTGCTGGTAATGGAATATGCAAGGTACTCAACAACTTCTTTTGGTAATTCAATTCCTTCGTTGTAGATCTTTTTCTCAAGAATGGCAATACGTGTTTCTAAACCGGGAGTTTGCAGGTCTGCACTTAAGCCCCATTTAAAACGGGAAAGTAAACGTTGTTCAATTCCCTGCAATTCAACCGGAGCACGATCGGAAGTTAATACCAATTGTTTTCCTGTCTGATGAAGGTGGTTGAAGATGTGAAAAAATACATCCTGCGTTTTTTCTTTGCCGGCGAAATACTGAACATCATCAATAATAAGAGCATCGATCATCTGGTAAAAATGTACAAAATCATTTTGATTGTTGTTTTTTACAGAATCTATGAATTGAGAAATAAATTTTTCTGACTGAACGTATAAAACGGTTTTGTTCGGAAAGTTCTTTTTAATATCAATACCAATGGCCTGAGCTAAGTGTGTTTTTCCCAGTCCTACACCGCCATAAATTAAAAGCGGGTTAAAAGCAGTTCCGCCTGGTTTATTAGAAACCGCGAAGCCTGCGCTGCGTGCAAGGCGATTGCAATCACCTTCAACAAAATTTTCAAAGCAATAATTCGGATTTAATTGCGACTCTACAGTCACTTTTTTTAATCCCGGAATAATAAAAGGATTTTTAATAGGGTTAGAGCTGATGTCTATCGGCATACTTACTGCCGGGTTTTTCAATTCTTTAGCATTCATGGTGGGCACTTTCATAGAGATTGGCTTTTCGGTACGTCCGTAAGCATTTTCCATAATGATGCTGTATTCCAATTTGCCGTCGGCCCCCAATTCTTTACGTATGGTTTTTTTCAATAAGGTGATGTAATGCTCTTCAAGCCATTCATAAAAAAACTGTGAAGGCACTTGAATCGTCAAAACAGATGCTGCTAATTTTAAAGGTTTAATTGGTTCGAACCATGTTTTAAAATTTTGCGAGTTCACGTTGTCTTTGATCACCTCAAGGCAATTTTTCCAAATCGAGTCGGCGGTTTTTTTCTCCATTATTAGCTCCTTTCTTTAGTTAGTGGTTATATTGTGTAAATATTAGATTAATTTGCTGTTATACCAAACTTTTCAGAAAAAAAAATGTAAAAATATTTCTTCTTTAGGCTTGACTTTTTAAAATTTTATAGTATGCTGTTTCCGTGCTGTTTTTTTTGTTATTATGAGAAAATGCAACATCTATTCTTCCGAGCCAGATTCCTGCCCAACCCACTTGTGTTACATGTACTTCTTTTTTTTCTGCGTTTGCTTTTAAAACCGGTTTCTCGAGAAAGGTATGTGTGTGTGCCCCAATGATAATATCAATATCTTTTGTTTCTTCACTCAGCGTCATATCACTCACTTTCTTATCCTCGTATTTATATCCCAAATGAGAAAGACAGATTACATAATCGCATTTCTCTTCTTTCTTAAGCGTTTTTGCAATATCATTAGCAACCATAACCGGATTAAAGTACTGCGTGTCGCCATATAATTTTTTCGAAACCAATCCGGCCAGTTCTATTCCCAAACCAAATACTCCTATTCTTAATCCTCCTCTGTTGTAAATTTTATATGGTTTGATTTTATTTTCGAGTGGTGTGTTTTTAAAAATATAATTGGCACATACAAAATCAAATTTTGCATGTGGCATTTGCTTTACAACATTTTCCATACCCAGGTCAAAATCATGATTTCCCAATGTAGTGCAATCATATCCCATTTCAGACATCAGTTTATATTCTACTTCTCCCTGGTACAAATTAAAATAAGGTGTTCCCTGAAAAATATCTCCGGCATCAAGTAAAAGTACATTTGGTTCTGTTGCACGTATTTTTTTAATTACAGAAGCTCTTCTGGCAAAACCACCCTGGTCAGGATTCTTTGGATCGTTTGCAGGAAAAGGATCAATTCTGCTGTGCTGATCGTTTGTATACAAAATAACAAGTTTTGTGATTCCTTTATCAAGCATCAGGTTTTTAGACATTCCTGCAAAGCCATACATTGCTGCACCGGCTCCCAATAAATATCTGAGAAAATCACGCCTATTTTGAAAATGAAACCCGTCCATCTGTTTTTACGTTTATTGTTTTATTTTGCTTCTTCAATTCCCTGCAATATTCAAGTATAGCGTCTCTCAATGTAATCTTCAGGTATTTCCGCTTAAGTGCATTCTTAAAAAATTCCATATTGTCTCCTCCTTCAGAAAGGTAATCAGAACTAATAACGTTGTAAACCTTATTAGTGTCAAGATCATTGCCGTTAACCTTAACATTTACAGGTTTCTTTTTGGAGTTGATTTCCATTCTTATTCCTGAAACAGGCATTCCACCTTTTTCAGAAATAAACACAAGCATTTCATAAAATTTTTTTCCGCTCAGTTCTACCAAAACAAGTTCATTGTCAAAAGGCATGAGCTCAAATATTTTTCCTTTTGTAATATCTCCTTGCGGAAGCGAAACTCTGAGGCCGCCGTTATTTAAAAGCACTGCGTCAATTTTATTTCCTTCAACACCTAAATATCCTTTTGCTTTAAGAAAAAGACAATCACTCACAAAATCTCCCAATGCACCTTCTGGAACATCTTTACTTAATGCTTCATCACAATAACTCACTACTTCATTCATCTCTTTATCTAATTTCTCTTTGTAAGGCTGAAGGATTTTGTAGGTTGCTGAATCTACAGGCGCTGTTGCAAGAAACTGATGGCTTAACTCAGTAGATTTTACCTGCGCTTTTCGGGAACATGAATTTCCCAATAGAAAAAATACAATTACAGGAATAAAAAAACGCAAACGCATAGCAAAAGAGGTGGTGAAAATGACCCAATAAATGTAATCAGAAAATCCCGTTAAAAATTATTTTTTGGTAAGGAAAATAGTATTTTCTTTGAATAAAATTTTATATAGAAAAATGATAAAATCAGAGACAATTATTAGGGTTCGCTACGGAGAAACAGACAGAATGGGATTTGCGTATTATGGAGTATACGCACAATATTACGAAGTAGGAAGAGTGGAAGCGCTCAGAAAATTAGGTTTCTCCTATAAGGAAATGGAGGACAGGGGAGTTTTGTTACCTGTAAGTGAATTTAAAATTAATTATGTAAAGCCTGCGCATTATGATGATGAGGTAAGAGTAGTGTGCACCATCAAA
>JACMLS010000191.1 GCA_014379485.1 Bacteroidia bacterium
ATCGCCAAGTATTTTTGCAGATGTGATGCTGAATTTAATGGGTACTGATGATTTTTCTTTCAGCGCTGCAACAACCGTTTATGCGATCGGCAAAATTACTCCACCTGCCTCCGTTTTTGAAAAACCATCACTCGCATTTGATAAAGTGGTAGTGAACAATATTGTTATAGAAGTAAATACACAAGTCTTTTATCTGAAAGGAACAATCACTTACAAAAAAGACGATCCCGTATATGGAAAAGGATTTTTTGGAGGAATTGCACTAAGTATAAAAGATGTATTGGAAGAGCCCATTTCCTCTAACGTTTGGTTTGGAACTGTAAACAACATGAAATATTGGTATGTTGATGCAACTGTACCTGTCGCAATTCCCGTTGGGCCTGTAATAGAGATCAGAAGATTAAAAGGAGCGCTTTACTATCATATGAGGCAAAACCAATCTGTTGTGGCGCTTGCAAACGCAATTCACGATCAGGCCACTTTATCAAACCCTTTAACCTTTGTTCCTGATTCAACAATAGGATTGGGTTTTAAAGCAGGTGCCTATTTTATTGTTTTACCAAATGAAAAACTTGCCAACGGAGATGTTCAATTTGAAATTGAATTCAACAGTCCCGCAAATGGTGGCGGCCTTAATCATGTTGGTTTAAACGGGCAGGTTTATTTTCTTGCAAATTATCAGGAACGTTCTTCCTCTTCTGGTCATAAAGTAACGGGTTACGTAAATATGCTGTATGATAATATGACAAAATCTTTTGATGCAATACTCGCAGTTAATTTACAAATGCCAAAAATTTCTGGAAGCGCGCAATGCGTAATACATTTAGATTCTGTAAACTGGTCTATTTGCGTAGGAAAACCATCGCAGAAAGCTAATTTATCTGTTCTGAATTTAGGAAACATTTCTGCTTATTTTATGATAGGAAATCAGCTGGAACCAATGCCGGCCATACCAAATTACATAACGAATGTTGTAAACTGTTCCGGATTGCAACAAGCAAGAAACAACCAGGATCTCAGTGAAGCGAAAGGTTGGGTAACCGGCGCATCCTTTTCAACAAGTAAAAACGGTTCATTCGGTTTCGATTTTTTTGAAGTGTATTATGGATTTTGGGCGCAGGCAGGTTTTGATATGATGCTTGCCAATTACGGACCAACTGCTCACTGCGCCGGAGATCAGGATAAAATCGGAATCAACGGCTGGTATGCACAAGGCCAAATGTATGCATACCTGTCAGGCAACGTTGGCGTACGCGGAAATATTTTGCATAAGGATTTTGACTTTACCATTCTCAATTTACAAGCCGCTGCAATTCTTGCCGGGCAGGCACCAAAGCCAACCTACACAACAGGAGGGGTTGGTTGTGACTACGAAATTTTTGGAACATTTAATGGCCATATTGATTTTGGTTTTGAAATTGGAAGTTATTGTTCTGTTACGCAGTGAAAAGAAATGTAAACATATTATTGACTTTCATTTTCTTTGTTGGAATTCAATTGCTGTATTCACAAGCAGTAAATTCTAAAACTCCGCTCACAAAAAAAACAACTGTTAAACAACCAAAGGTAATTCCGTTTAAAAAAATTAAACCACTTGCAATAAACAGGAGTAAAGATCTTTTTGCAAAAACAATTACACGTAATAAAAAAGTTTATTTACGCTGGGTTCCATCCAACATAGATTTGTGGCGCCAGGGAATAAATTGGGGATACATTATTGAGCGCATTCCGTTTGAAGATTATATGCAGGAAGGTGATTCTGCAAAATACAAAAATGCAGTTCAGCTAAACTTAAATCCTGTTCTTCCTTTTCCGCAAAAGAGCAAAGAATGGGATCTGCTCTCAGAAAAAAATCCGAATGCCGCTTTTGTCTATCAATCTACATACGAATGGGGAAAAAATATAAAACCAACCGATCAGGACAAAAAAGGTAAGGAAGATCTTTTGTTCGGATTTTCATTAAAAGCCTGCGACAATAATTTTGAATCTGCAATGGCTGCGGGGCTCGCATTTATAGATTCTGTTTCAACAGGAACTTTTGTTTACAGAATCTCTCTTGCCAAAAACATTCCCGGTACAAAATATTCTGCTGCTGTAACAGCCGCCAATCAAAACGAAGAAACTTTGTTACCTGCAGTTGAGATCTCAGAAACAAAATTTCTGAATAAAAAAATGTCGCTTACTTTTGAAGCGAAAAAACTCCATGATCTCTATGGCGGCTTTAATATTGAAAGGTCTGATGACGCCATTCATTTTAGAAGACTAAATACAGCTCCCGTAACTTTAGTTACTACACAGTGGGAGAAAAACAAAACCAA
>JACMLS010000192.1 GCA_014379485.1 Bacteroidia bacterium
AGCGCCAATCAGCAAACCACCGTTACTTCTTCCGTGTATTGCAAGTTTGTCGTGACTCGTGTATTTTTCAGTACACAAATAATCTGCTGCTGCAATAAAATCATCAAACACATTTTGCTTCTTACATTTTGTTCCGGCTTTGTGCCACTCTTCTCCGTACTCATCGCCACCACGAATATTTGCCACGCAATAAATTCCGCCCGCTTCTAAAAAAACTGTTCTGTCAATTCTGAACTCGGGCGCGTAATGGCTCTGAAAACCGCCATAGCCAAAAAGAAAACAAGGATTGGTTCCATCCATTTTAATTCCTTTTTTGTGCGTAATGAACATGTGCACTTTGGTTCCGTCCTTACTTGTAAAAAAAACCTGTTTGCTTTCATAATCATCGCTCTTAAATGAAATGATGGGAAAGAAAATTCGTTTTGATGTTTTGGCAGTTCCGTCATACATATAAACGTTGCTGGGCGATGTAAAAGTTACAATGGAATAGAAAGCGTTTACTTCTTTGCGCGATGAGCTCCAGCCTTCCACCGTGCAAAGCGCTCCCAGCTTTATTTCGCTGAGTTGCTTTCCGCTTTGGTCGTAAACCAATACTTTAGAAGTAACATCGTGCAGATAATTAGTTACAATTTTTTCTCCCATAAAATAAACTCCTTCCAGTACATCACTACTTTCCGGAATCACTTCTGTCCAGTCTACCTGCTGCGGTTTTGCAATGTTGAATTTCATCAGGCGGAATTTAGGCGCTTTCCAGTTGGTGCGAATAAAAACTTCATCGCCCACATTATCAATTATTCCATACTCATTATCAAAATTATCAACCAGCTTAATGTAATCACCGCCGTTCTTCATATCCTTTATCGTCAGGTTTTGCCCGCTGGTGCTTTCACTTCCGGTTACGTACATAAAATGTTCATCGTCAGAAATGTTTACACTGAACATTCTGTCGGCATGCAATTTATCCTCAAATACCAAAGGATCTGAACTTTGTGGCGTTCCTATTTTATGATAATACACTTTATGAAAATCGTTTTTTTGTGTAAGCGCGTCGTTGCTTTTAGGTGCGTCGTAACGGCTGTAATAAAAACCGTTTCCCTGCCAGGAGATATCAGAAAATTTTACCCACTCAATTTTATCGTTCAGCTCTTTGCGGGTGGTTACATCCATTACATGAATTTCTTCCCAATCGCTTCCGGCTTTAGAAATTCCAAAAGCCATGTAGCGGTTATCTCCGCTGAAAGCCATTCCGCTTAAAGAGGCCGTTCCGTCTGCTGCATAAGTATTCATATCAAGCAAAACTTCGCGCTTATCCAATAAAGATTTTTGAACCATCAGCACAGCCTGATTCTGCAAACCATCGTTATAAAAACAATAAATATTATTTCCTTTTTTAAAAGGTGTGGTCATTTTTTCAAAATTCCACAATTGTGTCAGGCGTTCTTTGATCTTATTTCTGAAAGGAATTTTTTCGAGGTAAGAATAAGTGGTTTTATTCTGTTCAGTTACCCAGGCCTTGGTTTCTTCGCTATGATCGTTCTCGAGCCAGCGATAGGGGTCGGCAATTTTTTTACCAAAATAATCATCGGTAGTTGTGCCTGTTTTGGTAACCGGATATTTTAGCTGGGGGAAAATGAATTTTGCAGAAAAAAAAGCAAGTGCGAGCAGAACTATTTTTGATCTCATAAATTAAATTTTTTTGTTTGATACTCTTTTGCGGCTTAAGTACAATTCATAAATTTACATAATTCAAAGAAACTGACATATACCGCTTATCAAATCATGAACCAAAATACAAATTATATCAGCGAGATCGAGAAAAAGATCCTTAAAAATGCAGGCCTTAAAAAACTTAGTCATAACCCGGCCTCTGCTGCATACCTCAATACCAAATTTAAGGTGGCCGGTTTAAACACCCCTTTTCAGCGCGGACTCTCAAAAGAAGGTTTTTCTTTTTCAGGATTGAAAGCCGAAGAGCAAATTAAGATCTGGGATTCTGTTTTTCACGAAGCTGAGTTCCATGAAATAAAATCGCAGGCGCTTTTTTTATTGAAGGCAATTTTAAAAAAGCAGATAAAAAAGTACTTTGGAATTTTATGAAGGGCTGGATAAAAAGTACAGACAACTGGGCACACAGCGATGGCCTTTCCTGTTACTACACCAAGATTCTGGAAGAGCATGAAGAACTGGTTTTTCCGCAATTAAAAAAATGGAATACAAGTAAAAATCTGTGGGAGAGAAGACAGAGTTTAGTATCTCTGATGTATTACCAACGCACTAAAAGAAAAT
>JACMLS010000193.1 GCA_014379485.1 Bacteroidia bacterium
GTAGCGCTTTATTATGAAAGCGCAGCGGCCAGTGGTATTAGTTCTTCTGCAGACACACGTGTGGCACATTTTAGTTCTGTTACCAGTAAATGGGAAAACATGGGTGGCAGCGGTGCAAGTCCCATAACATCTACCGTTAATTTTACCAGTTTTAGCCCCATTACTTTTGGCTCCGTTGTGGTCCCGGGCTCAAATCCGCTCCCAATAGAACTCTTAAGTTTCACCGGGCATAAAGTAAACAACTCCGTACAGCTTGATTGGGAAACCGCTTCAGAACTGAACAACGATTTTTTTACAATAGAAAAATCTTTAGACGGAGTGAGTTTTACAACAGTTGCAAATGTGGATAGCAAAGCACCAAACGGAAACAGTACAGGTAATTTGTCATATACAGATTATGATAATAGCCCCGCAATAGGAATTAATTATTACCGTCTTAAACAGACAGATCTTAATGGCACTTCTGAATACAGCGAGATTATTGCGGTTGAGTTTGACAGGAGTAAAGACATTACATTTACCGTTTTCCCGAATCCGAACGAAGGAGAATTTACTGTTGATTTTTCAGAACTCGAAAACAATTACGATGTTACAGTAGAGCTGGTGGATATGCAGGGAAAACTTGTTTACTCAAACACTTTTCTTACTGCCGAAATGAATGGTAAACAATTGCTCATACATCCTAAAGATAAAGTGGCTGCAGGTTTATACAATTGCAATCTTAAAATTGAAGGAGTTGTTTATACAGCCAGGGTAGTAGTGCATTAATTTTAAAAGAAATTTTATAACAGGGCGGAGATTTTTTTCCGACTTTTTTATTGGAGATTTTTTTATGATGAGAATATTTTTGTTTCTGTTAAGTTTTTTTCCTTTATTCTTCTTTGCGCAGAAGGAAGAAATTCTTTCAGGCAAATGGGAGCTGGTGCTGGAGAAAAGAGGAGATTGCGGAGACAGTTTGCTTGTAAAAACATTTAAGGAAACCTCGCTTTTAAACGGCACATCCAAACTACTCAGTCTTGAAACCAATGGCAAATTTGAATGCGACCAATTTCTAGGCGAAAAATACAAAACCGGAAAATGGAAAGTAATAAGCAATGAAAAAGAAAAAGCAATTGTGTTTTACGGAAACAAAAAATCATCAGACCTTTCTTTTTTGTCGTTTAAATTTGTTTTTATGAGCGATGAAAAAATTATTTTAATGGGAGGCAGCGAATCCTGCAAATATTATCTGTTAAAGAAATTACCTTCCTGATTTTCTCTCTTTGCACCTCGTGTGTTTCCTCTCTGCTCCCTCTGTGGTAAAAAGAATGGGTACCCCTTAAGAAAGCCCTGTAATATTTCCATCGTTATCAATATCCATTCCCTCAGAAGCAGGTACTGCAGGTAAGCCCGGCATGCGCATCATATCGCCCACAATTGCCACCACAAATCCGGCACCCGTTGCTAATTCAAACTCACGTATGTTGATGGTGAAATTTACAGGCCGCCCCACTTTTTTTTCATCCTCAGAAAATGATTTCTGTGTTTTGGCCATGCAAACCGGAAATCCATTAACGCCCAGTTTGTCAAACTCTTTTAATTGTGTTTTTGCCTTTACAGAAAAGTTTACATCCTGTGCTCCGTAAATTTCTGTTGCAATTATTTTTATTTTGTTTTCAATAGATAAACTCCAGTCGTATAGCTGATGGTAATTGTTTGTGTTACTTTCAATAACAGCAACCACAGCTTTGGCAAGGTCTGTTGTTCCATTGCCCCCATGTTCCCATCCTTTAGACACAACAGCTTTTACGCCAAGGGTTGCACACTTTTCTATTACAAAATTCAGTTCTGCATCTGTATCAGAATAAAAGTGATTGATAGCTACAACTGCATTAAGACCAAATTTCTTACAGTTCTCAATATGCTTTTCTAAATTCTCAAAACCTTTTTTTACAAAGTCAATATTGGGATGATTGTATTCTTCACTTTTTGCACCGCCGTGGTGGCGCAGTGCTCTTAAAGTAGCGACAAGAACAATTGCTTTAGGTTTAAGCCCGCCAACCGCACATTTTATGTTCAAAAATTTTTCTGCGCCGAGGTCTGCACCAAACCCTGCTTCGGTAACAACGTAATCGCTTAAAGACATCCCCATATTGGTGGCTTCCCTGGAGAAGCAGATGAAGGACCTCGCGAAAGCGATGGA
>JACMLS010000194.1 GCA_014379485.1 Bacteroidia bacterium
TTTCTAAAAAAAACAACAAAGCAATTAAGATAAATGATAAGGACCTTAATACTTATGTAACAGATTATCTGAAAGAAAATTTTAGTTTAAAAAACGCAGAAGGCAAAGTTGTTGAGTTTGATTTTGTGGGAACTGAATTAAAAAACGATGAGCTGAGTATTTTTCTTGAGTATAAAAATTTAAAATCACTCTCTGGTTTTTCACTCACCAACTCGGTTCTTGTTCGTGAATTTCCCACACAAATAAATAAAGTAAACTTTAAAAACGGTGAGTGGAAAAAAACTTTGGTCTACTCTAAAAAAGTGATAGAACAAAAAATTAATTAAGTTAGTCGTTAGTCGTTAGTCGTTTCTCGTTTCTCGTTTATTCGTTGCGGTAGTCGCGTCGTCGCAAGAATTAATTGTTCGTTAGTTGTTTCTCGTTAGTTGTTTTTTCGTTGCGGTCGTCGCATCGGAGCGTGAAATAATTGTTTGTTGTTGAATCGTTTGCCCCCTTGCAAACTCTGAACATTCAAAAAGAACGACGAACAACCAACAAAACAGTTAATTCACCACCCAGTCTTATATCTTTTTCTCTTATATCTTGTATCCCACTGTGTTTAAATCTTATTCCAATCCCACATTCCCCATTTAAGTTTATCGCTTGTTTTAATACCGCACTGTTTAAGCGTAAGTAAAATATGGCCCCTGTGGTGTGCTTCGTGGCTAAGCATATAACCTAAAAATGGAACCAGGCCATTTTTAAACCCTTTTACTTTTCCGTGTTCGGTAATAGAATGTTCTATGAATTTTTCAAAAGCTTTACCGGTTTTTTCAAACCCTTTTATAAGAAGTTCTTTTTTATTTGCCTGTTCTCTTTCAATTTTTGTAAGGCCTTTCAGCAGTTCTTTCTGGCAGATCTCCAGCCAGTTTATTCTCACATCAATAATATGAGCCAGTTGCATACCAACCGTTCTGCCGGCGCGGGTACTTAATGTGGCGGCAAGGTCTTCGCCCCTAAGTTCTTTAAGTAAAAAGAGCATCAAACGGTTATTGATGTCCCAGGTTTGGGTAATTTGTCTTTCAAGTGATGGCATCTGAAATTTTATTTTAAAAGTATCAAATTTATGTCGAGCTAAAAGAAACAGTTTGCTAAGACGCTAAAGATCTGCCGGGGTTTAATTGTGTCCTTATTATTTTTTATAAAATATTCTGCTGCGGCAATAAGCTTTGACAAAACGTTTGATTTTTTCTTTAAAATACCCCTTTTAGGGAAATTAAATACCCAGCTGACCGTTTTCGTTTTAACTTTTTTTAGTCTGGATATTTGTCTTTTCAATGAGTATATTTGTTTAATATTTTTTAAAAATTAAAAAGGATTTATGGGGTTTATTCTTGAAGAACAAGTCGGAAAGATTTTAAAGATCAAGCTAAACAGGCCTGATAAATTCAATAGTTTTAATCGCGAAATGGCCCTTGCCTTGCAGCAAAGTCTTGACAAAGCGGTAAATGATAAAACTGTACGGGCAGTTTTTTTAACAGGAGAGGGCAAAGCATTTTGTGCCGGACAGGACCTTGCAGAAGCAACAGATGCCAACGGCCCGGGAATAAAAAAGATAGTAGAAGAACATTACAATCCAATCATCGCTAAGATCAGAAACCTCGAAAAACCTGTTGTGTGCGCTGTGAATGGTGTGGCGGCAGGCGCAGGCGCAAACATTGCCCTTGCTTGTGATATTGTAATTGCTGGCGAGTCTGTCGCTTTTATACAGGCCTTTAGTAAAATTGGTCTTGTTCCTGACAGCGGAGGTACTTTTTTTCTGCCGCGTCTTATAGGTTTTCAGAGGGCAAGTGCACTAATGATGCTGGGCGATAAAATTTCGGCAAGCCATGCGCTTGAAATGGGAATGCTTTATAAAGTTTTTGCAGATGAATTGCTGGAAGCGGAAGGCATGAAAATTGCGGGCACATTAAGCGAAATGCCAACACTTGCAATTGGTCTCACAAAAAAATTACTTAATGAGTCAATGGCTAACGATCTTTTTACACAATTAAAAAGAGAGGGAGAAGAACAGGTGGCGGCTGCAAATTCTTATGATTATAACGAAGGTGTTAAGGCCTTTCTTGAAAAGAGAAAAGCGCTTTTTAAAGGTGAATAAATTCTTACCAATATCATTAAAAAATACAGAAAACTGAATTAATTTTATCGCGCGAAAAAAATGGATTTAAGTCTTCCCATAGATGTAGTAGAAAATATTTCTGAAAAAGATTTCAAAGAAAAATACTTTGATCCGCAGATTCCTGTTGTGATCAAAGGTCTTACCAACGGAACTTTTGCCGGAAAAAACTGGAGCCTCGATTATTTTAAACGCACCATGGGTCACCATACCGTGCCTGTTTACGACAACCGTAACCCCAACAAAGGTTCTGCGTTTACACAAGCAGATCTGCAAATGAAGTTTGGCGAATTTTTAGATGAAATAAGAAAAGAAGGCGGTAATAATATCAGAATGTTTTTGTTTGATCTTTTTAAACTAAATCCTGAACTAAGTAAAGAATTTCCTTGCCCAGACCTGGCCTCAGGTATTTTAGGGAAACTCGGAAGAATGTTTTTTGCAGGAAAAAATACAACCGTAAGAATTCATTATGACATTGATGTGAGTAATGTTTTTCATACGCATTTTGGTGGAAAAAAAAGAGTGGTACTTTTTTCGCCCGCTTACAATTCGGTTTTGGCATCAAAACTCAAAA
>JACMLS010000195.1 GCA_014379485.1 Bacteroidia bacterium
CGTTCAATTTCTTTTTCCATTGAACCGATCTCACCAATATTGGTTTCCAGTTCATCTTTTAATTTCAGTAATTCTTCTTCAGAACTTAAACCGTGTTTTTTAAGCAGGCGGTTAAGTTTATCTGTTTTAGAATTTATTTCTTCAAGGCGGTTCGGATCATTGGTAATATCTTCTTCTGCGGCTTCAAGATCATTGCCTAATTCTTTCAGTTCAATATAGACAGAATTGATGCGTTTGGTTAATTCTTCCAGCTCAGGCCCGAACTTTGAAACCTGGCTGAGCAAAGTTTTTAGTGCAGACAAACGCGTAAGAATATTTTCTTCTCCCCCGTTTAAACCAAAAGCTGCCTGCGATAAATTTCCTTTAATAAATTCCGCGTTTTCAAGCGTAGCACTTTCAGTTTCCAGTTCTTTTAATTCTCCCGGTTTCAATGCGGCCTCTTCCAGTTCATTGAACTGAAAAGTAAAATAATCAAGATCTTTTTTTGCTTTGTTTTCTTTCTCAAGTAATTCTTTAAGTCTCTTTTCTTTTACTTTTAATTCTGAATACGATTTTTTATACGAATCTTTTTCCTTTAGAATTCCTGCAAAAGAATCTACCACCTCAAACTGAAAAGAAGTTTCTTTTAAAAATAATGTTTCGTGTTGCGAATGTACATCAATCAGTTTTTCTCCTAATTGTTTAAGCAATTGAAGCGTTACAGGAGTATCATTTATAAACGCTCTCGATTTTCCATCGGCATTGATCTCTCTCCTGATAGAAGTTTCATCGGCATAATCCAGTTCATTGGCAGTAAAAAAAGAATTCAGTTTATAGGATTTAATAAAAAATGTCCCTTCTATAATGCATTTTTTTTGCTTGTTATTAAGAACAGAACTGTCTGCTCTTTCTCCCAAAATAAGACCTAAAGCTCCAAGTAAAATAGATTTACCCGCGCCGGTCTCTCCTGTAATAACTGTCAGCGCTCCCGGAAAACCAACTGTGATCTCCTCAATTAGAGCGTAATTCTGAATGTGTAATTGCTTTAACATATCGAACACGAATTTCAAGAAATTTCTTCGTATAAAGAAGGGTTTATGAAACGAATTATTAACCGGTTTTGAGATGGTTATTTCATCCCGATAAATTATCGGGACTACCTTCGCGACGTGGATTTATTGAAAAATTATTTTTACCTTTAAATAAAGTTTTAAAATGAGAACACTTAAATTCTGTTTGACTCTTGGATTGATTTCAATATTAAATTTTATGTCCGCTCAGAAAAAAGATACGCTAAAAAAATTTGACTGGATCGCCAAAAAAGACACTTCAATTATTGGAAAAGCGGCAAACGCAAAAGCCGGCGCAGTGATCATTACCCTTGATGAGCAAACGTATTATATTGACGGGGTAACAAGTTGGAGTGATAAGCTGAACGGAAAAATTTTAAAAGTAAAAGGAAAACTGGCAGAACGCTCTTACGGTGAAGAAAGAAAACCCGGCGAACCAATTGTGCAAACCATGGAAGGAAAAATGACCTGCATTGTTAAGGCAACCTGGGGGGTTATAAAAAAATAATTTCTGTAAGAGTTAAGCGTGTAGTATTTCTCCTGCCTTTAAAACTACAAGTTGGCCATTAATTTCATTTTGTTTTTCAATGGCTTTTAGTATACGAATTGGTTCACCGACTGGTTCGTCTGAAAGATCAAAAGTTCCATAGTGCATTGGGATCATTTTTTTTCCTTTCATTTCATTGAAAGCGCGCACCGCATTGGTTGGAGAAATATGGCTGGGGCCCATGAACCACTCAGGCATAAAAGCTCCAACACCCATAATACAAATGTCTGGTTCAGGAAACAGATCTGCAATCATTTTAAAGTGATCGCCATAACCGCTATCGCCCATAAAATAAATTGTTTTGTCTTTGAACTGAATCACAAAACCTCCCCACAAAGATTTATTATCGTCATTCAGCCAACGTTTACTCCAATGTCTTGATGGTACATAAGTAATTTTTATTTCAGCATCTTTAATTTCGTATTGCTGAAACCAGCCGGCAGATTGAATTTCGTTTTTCGGAAACCATTTTTTTACATTATTTTCTACTCCAAGACCGGTAAAAATTTTTATGTGAGGATTGTTGGAAGAAACTATTTTAAGTGTGTTAGCATCGCAATGATCGCGGTGATTGTGAGAAAGCAAAAGATAATCGATGTTCTTAAATTCAGAAGTGGGACAGGGTGGTGAAATAAGTCTTTTCAGAAAAGTAACATTTTCTATTACCGGATCGATAAGAATTTTTTTTCCATGTAAATGCAAATAGAATGAGGCATGACCAAGCCAAACAATGCAATCTTGTTTTTCATGCAAAAAATGATCTCCGTAAATTACTTCTGGCCTCCAGGTATCTGTTTTTTTTTGTTCCGCCATCGGATTTTTTCGCGATTTCCATTTTATGGCATCTCTAAATCCGGGAATGTAAGGGATACCAATATTTTTAAAAGTTCCATCGGGATTTACCGGTGAACCTTTGAAATTTTCGGGATAAATATTTTTAAGGGTAGGGTTGTTTTTGAATTCCATCACTCTTCTAAGATCATGCTCCGCAAATGTAAGCCTTCTCCCCAATAATTTTCTTTGGCTTCAAAAGTTTTAAAGCCAAACTTTGCAAAAAATCCTTCAGTAACCTGACTCGTTCTGCAGATTATTTTAGCCGTTGCAGAGATCTTTTTTATTTCAGCGATCCTGAACTGCAACATTTTTGTTCCAATTTTTTTTAAATGATGTTTTCTATGAAGTAATCCCCAGCAAAGAACCGCTTCGTCTTTTTCTTTTTCAAAACAATATCCGCACATTCCAACCGCTTCGTTTTCATTAAACACAATAAAGTAAGAAAGTTCAGAAGTTTCTTTTTCGAGGAAGAATTGCAGATTTTCTTTTTCTTCTGCGCCAACAAAATCCGGAACATTAGAATCGAAAATTTCTTCGGCGTATTGTAAAAATTCGCTTTTGTAGGGGATGAATTCCATTATTTCTCAAAGTAAAAATCGCCGGGAATAATTCCTGAGCTAAAATTGTCAATTGGTGTTCCGTTGTTTTGATAGCGATAGATCTTTCCGTTTTGATTATAGTCGATAGCATCTGCAACATAAATGGTTCCGTCTTCGGGATCAATTCCCAACCCGTAAAAAATTTTATTTCCTTGGGCAATATGAAAAGCAGAAGGCAAACCAGCTGAAGAAATATTCATCGTATAAACTCCATCATAATCTATCCAATACAACTGATCTTTATTGCCGTTCATTTTCATTTTAAAAGGGCTCTTTGTGCCAGAAGTAAAAGTAAAAGAAGTATCAACTGTTTTTGTTAAGGGATTTATTCTTGCGAGTTTTGCATTCAATCCAAGGCTTGAACTTCCGGAGCACAGTACCCATAATTTTCCGTTTTTGTCTTCTGCAATGGACGAAGATCCGTAGCCGACGTTAATGCTATCTGACAACGCGTCGGTTGCCGCATCTATCACGTACACATAGTTTGTTTTTTTATTGGCCACAAAAACTTTTCCGTATGAAAATACCATTTCTTCTGTCCATCCGTTCAATGGAATACTACCTGCTGTAGTATTAGAATTCAGGTCAACAATAGAAATGGCGTTTGCATAAAGATCGCTCACGTAAGCTTTGTTACTGCTAAGCGGTAAAAAATACCGGGGCGAAGTGAGACCTGAAATATTTCCCTGTTGAGTAAAATTATATTTGTCAACTATTTCAATTTTGTTTGAATTGTTCAGCACAATATAGTACTTGTTGTTGTGCAGACTCATACTCTGCAACACATCTCCAAGCGGGTTGCTATTGTTTGCTGTAGAATAAATATCAGAAATAATGTTTCCGCTGGCAAGCGTAACCTGTGTAACAGAAGCGTTAGCAGCCAGAAAATTTCCTTCGCATAACACATACACTTTTCCGCTGCTTCCGGTTGAAACAACTTGCTCTGCTTTTTGCGGCGGAACATCTTTTTTGCAGGAAAAAAAACCTGAAAGAAGAATTGCAATGAAAAAATAATTTAAATTTTTGCCCATTTGTTTTTATTGAGAATTTAATTTAACGTCTTTTCCGTTCTTTGCGTGAATTTTAATATTCAGCAAAATTTCATCTGCACCCGCGTTAAAAGAAGTTAGTTGTATTGCTTCTAGTATGCGCATCACCTGTTCAAAATTGCCTTCGAGCACAATTTCAAAATTATCTTTTTTAAAATGCAAACCGCTTTGTTCAATTACAGAAACCGCTTTTTTATAAGCTTCTTCCGCTTTTGTTTCTTTTCCTTTAGGGAGGATCTGTATTCCTGCAAGTATTTGATTGGTCATGGAATAAATATTTTTTTAGTTATTTTTTTTCCGTCTTGTGAATATAAACTTACAAAGTAAATTCCGCTTTCAAGATCGGGTAAATTCAAACTAAAATTATAAAATTCTCCTGCATTACAATAATTTTCTGCTGTTTTAATTTTTCTGCCTGACAGATCTGATAATTCTGTTTTTGTTTTTCCACTTGCACTTGCAGTATAAGAAACATGAAGTAAAGAATTTTCATCTATGTAAGAATTAAAACCATTCACAAAAAAATAATTCTCAGTTATTCCTATCTGACTGTTTTCGTGAATTACGCCAACAGCATCAAGGTC
>JACMLS010000196.1 GCA_014379485.1 Bacteroidia bacterium
ATTTACTGAGGTCACACAAATGTTGGCCCCCTCCATTTTTTTTCCGTAATAATCGCTGACAGAAATTTTAATTTCGCTCTCTTGTCCCGGAAAAATTGTTTTGGGCGTTTCCATTTTTATTACAAGTGTTTTTTCTTTTGGAAGTAAATTCTGCTCTTTTGTTTCTGCACTTCCCTTCCACGAATAAGAATAACGGAATGTGTATGCAGCTTTTGTTGAATCTGCAATTTTTAACTTTATGAGTTTATTCAGTTTCCCCTTTTCTGCTATTATGTTGTCTTTAAGTACTTCGTATTCCACTTCAATTCCTCTTGCATTCAGGAGTTTGATCAGGACTGAATCTTTTGTTCTTATGCCTGAATAAAAAAGCAAGTCTGTGCCGGGTTGCCATTTAAAAACTTTATTTTTCCATTCTACTCTCACTTCATCAAAGAACGGAGTAAGCGGAATATAACCCGGAAGTTTTAATTGAAACTTTTGTAATTGCAGGCCCTGTTTAAAAATAAAAAGTGTTGCTTCCTCTCCTTTTGTTTCACTGGCCCTGGGTTCAATTAAAAGCGAATCCATTTTATCAACAAAATTAAGATCGCCCTGATCTCTGAAAACAGAAAAACCAATAGTAATTTCTTTTGTTTCGTGATTGCTGTTGTTGAATTTAATGTTTGCAGCGTATGTTGCATTAATTAAAGGAAAAGCCGATGCCGGGATCTTAAAATGTGTTTCTGCACCGGGAAGAAGTGGGATCTCTTTTTCGTACACACGATATGGGATCTGTGACGAGGAAATAACGGAAGATAAAATTTCTGAAGTAGTTATTTTTATTTCTGCTTTGCCGTCCACAATATCCATTCCGTTAAAATCTTTGGCAGAAAGAACAATTACAACGCTGTCTTTGCCAGAAAAAAAGTCTTTTTCAGAGTACGCTGTATAAGTAACTTCATCCAGCTGGTAATCTTCGAGCCTGAATTTTGCTTCCATAAAACTATTCCAATAATCCGGGAACTTTTTTTTGTCTTTGTGCAGGCTTACGGTATAATCCCTGTCAATTTTTAAAGTGTCGCCACAAACAAATTGTGTTTCATAAGCTCCGGGTTTTACAGGTGCTATTTGTTTAGAAAAAATGGTTTTCTTCTTATAAAAAGATCCGTAATCAGAAGCTTGCACCCAGACCGGTTTTTTGTAAGGTTTTTTATTGTACAGTACATAAGCTTTTACCTTTACAGTATCTCCCGGAAGGTAAATGGGTTTATTGAATGCTATGTATCCTTCCCATTTTTTCTGATCGTTTTTCGGGACCCTTTCTTTTTGGTTGTATTGACTTCCTAAAGCAAGGTAAATCGTATCCTTTCCGTCTAAGAGCATCAGGTCTCCAACAGGTTTTTTATCTTCAATAAAATAACCTGCTTTTTCAGGAATAAAAGCCAATTGTTTTTTTCCGAAGAAAACTTTAAGATCGCTGATCGGTTTCTGACTGTTTTCATCAAAAAGTTTAAAAACAGTTTCTGTGTTTTTGTTTTTTATTTCGGCATAAAAATGAGTTTTTAATTCCAGCGTAACCCTTACTGAATTTCCTTCAGTATAAACGATCAGGTAATAGCCCTCCGGAAGTTTTTTTCTGTACTCATCTTCATACAAAAACGAATCGACTTTTGTATGCAACATGGCCAAAATGTCTTTTTGCTGCGTTTTTTTTGCGTTAAATGCAATGGCTTCTTTTGCAAATACCCTGTAAATAAAAACGTAAGGAGCATGGTCTGTAACTAATTTTTTTTGCTGAGAAAAATTACGCCCGGGTAAAATGAATGTTAACAGAAAAACCAGCAGGAATTTTATTTTACCTGGACAATTAAGTGTAAAGTATTTTGTCATATAGTTTAAGATGCGTAGTAAGCGATTTTCCATAAGAAATCAGGCTTTTTAGAGAACGAGAATTCTTACGAAAAGGTACAATTTATATTTTTTCCGGAAAATACACTGGGAAAGGGGTGCAAGAGCAAAACTTCGGTAAAAATCCCCGAATTTACCTGATTTCTGATGGAATTTTGGGTTGCTTTCGCTGAAGAGGAATTCTCCTTCAGAAGACTCAACCCAAACCATTATTTCAACCTTCCAACCTTCCAATCTTCCACCCATTAATTAATTCCCGGGTTTTCCTATTGTTTGGAAGAATGGAATGATGGAAGATTGGGTGGGATTTCGCTGAATAGAAATTTCGTCTTTAGAAGCTACAACCCCTTATTCCAACCTTCCACTCTTCCAACCTTCCAACCATCTGATGTTCATTTTTACCTCAGAAAGCCCCCCTTTTTTTCATAAAATCCATTAAATTTGCAGGATGGAATTTTCAGCCAAACAAATTGCAGGATTTTTGGGAGGAGAAATTGACGGAAACCCCGACGTTACCGTAAACAATCTTTCAAAAATTGAAGAAGGTACACCCGGTACGCTTTCGTTTTTATCCAATCCCAAATACAATCCTTATTTATATTCTACCAACGCATCTCTTGTTATCATAAATAAATCTATGGTACTTGAAAAGCCGGTAAAAGAAACCTGTACACTCATAAAAGTAGACGATGCTTATACATCTTTTGCAAAGCTGATGAGCATGTTTCAGGGCAAGCAGGAAGTTAAAGTGGGTATTGAACAACCCTCTTTTATTCATGAAAAAGCAAGCTATGGTGAGAATTTATATTTGGGAGCCTTTGCTTACATCTGCGAAAATGTAAAGATCGGCAAAAATGTAAAAATTCACCCCAATGTTTATGTTGGAAAAGGATGCACCATTGGAGACGATACTGTTTTAATGCCAGGTGTAAAAGTTTATCATGATTGTGTAATAGGAAACCGTTGTACCATTCACTCAAACACCGTAATTGGTGCAGATGGTTTTGGTTTTGCTCCGGGAGCAGATCATTATACAAAAATTCCGCAAATAGGAAACGTAATTCTTGAAGACGATGTAGATATTGGATCCTGCACCTGCATTGACCGTGCAACTATGGGCAGTACAATTATCCGCAAAGGTGCTAAACTCGATAACCTGATTCAGATCGCCCACAATGTAGAAATTGGTGAGCATACAGTTGTTGCAGGCCAAACCGGAATTGCAGGTTCTACCAAAGTAGGTAAGAACTGTATGTTTGGCGCGCAGGTAGGAATTGCCGGACATTTGAAAATTGCAGACGGAACAAAAGTTGGTGGACAAAGCGGAATTAACGGAACAGTAAAAACTGAAAATGCATTATTACAAGGTTCACCTGCAATAAGCCTTTCTGAATTTCAACGCAGTTCTGTTATCTTCAAGAATTTGCCTAAATTGGCTGATAAAGTTCACCAGATCGAAAAAAAATTAAATGAAAAAAATTAACCACAAAAGTTTAGCCACTAATAACGCAAATTCACGCAAATTTTGTGAGAGGTTTTTTATTTGTCTCTGTGCAACTCCGTTTCTCCGTTCCTCCGTGTCAAAAAGTGTTTTCATTTCAACTCTATTTTAAATGAGCATCCATCAAACTGAAAAACAAAAAACAATTAAGAACCCGGTTTCTGTTACGGGTCATGGTTTGCATACCGGAAAACCTGTAACGCTTACTTTTTTACCGGCGCCAGAAAATCATTGGTTCAAATTTCAGCGCATGGATGTGGAAGGTCATCCGGTTATTGAAGCAGATGTTGATCTGGTTGTGGATACCTCGCGCGGAACTACGCTCGAAAAAAACGGGGTGCGCATTCACACAACAGAGCATGTGCTTGCAGCGCTTGTAGGAATGGATATTGACAATTGCCTTATCCAAGTTACCGGACCTGAAATGCCGATCATGGACGGCAGTTCGATAAAATTTATTGAAGCGCTTGAAACAGCAGAGGTAGTTGAACAAAATGCAGAGAGAGAATATTTTGAACTTACTTCTACGCTTACCTACGAAGATCCAATAAAAAAAGTGGAGATGCTGGCTGTGCCACAAGATACTTTCAGAGTTACTGTAATGGTAGATTACAATTCTGAGGTACTCGGAACACAGCACGCAAGTATGTATCACCAGGGCGAATTCAAAACTGAAATTGCCAATTGCCGTACTTTCGTTTTTTTACATGAGATAGAACCTTTACTTGAATTAGGTTTGGTAAAAGGCGGTGATCTTGACAATGCAATTGTGTTGGTTGACAGAGAACTTCCGAAAGAGAAATTAGATTACTTAAAAAAAGTTTTTAATAAAGAGCACGTTGAAGTTAAAGGACGGGGCGTTTTAAATAACACCCAACTCAGATTTTTTAACGAGCCGGCACGCCATAAACTGCTTGACATTGTGGGCGATCTTGCTTTGGTTGGTAAGCCCATGAGAATACACATACTTGCCGGGCGCCCGGGTCATGCGGGAAATGTTGCCTTCGCAAAGAAAATAAAAGAACTTATTAAAAAAGAAAAAGCAGAAAAAGATGTTCCTAAAGTAGATTTTAATGCGGCTCCATTATATAATACTTTAGACATCATGAAAATTTTGCCGCACAGGTATCCTTTTTTAATGATCGATAAAATTATGCAGTTGAGTTCTGACAGCGTAGTTGGAATTAAAAATGTAACCATGAACGATTATTGGTTCCAGGGCCATTTTCCTGATGAGCCAATAATGCCGGGTGTATTGATTGTTGAGGCAATGGCACAAACCGGCGGAATATTATGTTTAAAAACTTTTCCTGATCCCGAAAATTATCAGACCTACTTTTTGAAAATGAACGATGTAAAATTCAAACAAAAAGTAATACCGGGAGATGTTTGTGTTTTTAAATGCGACCTTTTAGAACCCATTCGCCGCGGAATGTGTAATATGATTGGACGTACTTATGTAAATGGAAAATTAGTTGCAGAAGCTACTATGCTTGCGCGCCTTGTTAAAGTAAGAGGTTTAGATGTACCTGCCGGAAAAACAGAACCACAAATAGCTTAACGGATTTTTTATGAGATCAAAATTTTCTGAAGTACATCCCAACGCAAGAATTCACGACAACGTTTTTATTTCTCCCTTCACTTTTATTGCTGAAGATGTAGAGATTGGTGAAGGAAGCTGGATTGCACCCAACGTTACAATATTAGACGGTGCAAGAATTGGTAAGAACGTAAAAATTCATTCGGGCGCGGTGATCAGCGGTGACCCGCAGGATCTGAAATACAAAGGAGAAAAAACTACCGCGGAGATCGGAGATAATTCTGTGATTCGCGAATGTGTAACTTTTAATAAAGGAACCAGCGACCGGAATAAAACTTCTCTTGGCAAAAATTGTTTGTTAATGGCTTATGTGCACCTGGCGCACGATTGTATTGTTGGAGATAATTGCATTCTTGCAAATTCTGTAGGTCTTGCCGGTCACATTACCATTGAAGATTTTGCTATTCTGGAAGGTTCGGTAGTTGTACAGCAATTTGTTACAATCGGGGCCCATAGTTTTATTGCCGGCACCACGCCTGTAAGAAAAAACGTTCCTCCTTTTGTTAAAGCAGCGCGCGAACCAATACAGTATGTGGGGGTAAATTCAATTGGCCTTAGCAGAAGAGGATTCAGTAAAGAGAGCGTTCAGCAAATAGAAGATATTTACAGGATAATTTTTGTGAAAGGGTTTAATATGACAAAAGCATTGGAAATGATAGAGAATGAAATTCCAGCTTCTGCAGAAAAGAACCAGATCCTTAATTTTATCCGTAATTCAAAAGACGGGGTGATCAAAGGAATTTAAAAAATTATGCCACAGTCCCGATAATTATCGGGATCACTGATTTACGCAGATTAAGGGCACAGATTTTTTTTATTGATCCGCGAAAAAAATCTGTGGTAATCTGCGGCAAAGAAACGGTCGGAAAACGAAGCCTCCGTTAATTCACAATAAAATTTAAATGGAAAACAACATCCGCATTGAATTAGTGAATGCGTCGAAGCGATTTATTACTGAGTGGATCTTTAAAAATGCATCTATCAGTATTTCTCCCAAAGAAAAAATTGTGATCCTTGGTTCTAATGGTTCTGGTAAGAGTACCTTAATGCAGGTTATTTCAGGTTATCAAACCCTCACAAAAGGAACTATCAATTATTTTTCAGGCGAAAAGAAAATAGAGGGTGATAAAATTTTTCAAAACCTCAGCATTGCCGCTCCATACCTTGAACTGA
>JACMLS010000197.1 GCA_014379485.1 Bacteroidia bacterium
TCGACCTTATAGAACATTAGGGTTTTTCTTCTGACTACGCATTTTCTTATTCCTGTCTTAGGGGAAATTATTGGACAAAGATATGGGTTTTGAGAAATAAGATTCAAATTTCGATCAACCTCAGAAAATAATTTTGTAAGTACTTTTTTCTCCTATTTACTTTCGAGGGATTTTATCAGATGATCAAAGCTTTTTCTTGCGGTGGGTGACCAGACTATTTGCATACAAAGACTAACAATATTTTCCTTTGTATTTAGCCATTACTTTGCTGTGTGGGATCTCTTTGCCTTCTTCAAACTCACGTAATGACCTTTCAACTTCAGTTTTTTGAGTTTCTGATAATGAATCGAACCAGTCATATCCGTTTGACTTTTTTTCTTCGGTGCTGAGCAATTGATAGACAACTTTTAACAGGCTGCAATTATTTGATTTATCAACCAGCTTATGTAAGTTCATTTTCAAAGTAGCCATATCCTTGTTTTTCTTTTATAAAATTACTGAAAATTAAGAAAACAACAAAATCAATCCCTTCAGGAAGGGCGGACGGGGAAATTAATCGTCGGGAAAGTGAGATATGAGATTTTGAGAGTAGAGACTGGACAGAGAGGCGCGAGAAAAAAAACGCCTTTTCTATTTAACTCTTATATAAATACTCTCTCCATCATTCACCTCCGAGCAAACAACTTCTTTAAGAATAAATTGCGTTTTGGAAAATGAGATCACTTTATGCAAATCATCAGATTTAATATTCATTGTGTCTTTTGGAATGAATTGACAATTATAAAAAAAGATCGAATCTTTTGTTTTTAACTTCCAGTTTCCTTTTTCTATAGCTTTTGCTTTTATAAAAATCTTATAGGTGCCATCTTTTTTTAACGAAATTTCTTGAAAGTATGCTTTACAATCGCAGGATTCCTTTTTTCCATTGTTTAGGTAAGTGTGAGAACTAAGTTTCCATGTTCCGATAAGGTCTGAGTTTTCAATTTTGGATTTATAGAATCCAAATAAGAAAGTGGAAAATAATATGAAAATAAATTGTTTCATCCTGCGAATTTTTATTGAAGATTCTTTTATTTAGTTTCAGGTATGGTTTATAACTATTCAGAATAAGCCCCAACATTTTGCGGTTTTGCAAGAACAACTGGTTGCGGCCCATTCCCCACCAAAAATATAATCGGAATAATTCTCTCTCTCAATTCTTCTGTCTTTGCTACTTTCTGTTTTCGCACAATTTCATTTTTTTCTTTGATCCTGAATTCTATTTCCTTTTCCATTTTTTCTGAGGGAGAGGGGCGGTTTAGTTTTTTTATGAGGCTGCTGAATTTTGAGTCGGCAACTTTTTGTAAGTCTACACGCTTTACAGAATTTGGCTGAATGTTTTGTTCTGTAAAAATGTATTTGTCGTTTCCTTTTAATCCTACAACAACTAAATCGTATTTAAATAATTCGTTCAGATCTTCTTTAAAAGTGCCGTTCTCGTTTTTCATCATCATATAAGAAGGAAGACTGTCGGCAAGTAAATACGCAAAAGTATTATCGAATTTTATATCGTTGCTTATGTTTACTGTTATTGGTTCGTATTTGATGATGGCTTTTTTTCCGGAGATAGCGCTCGTGTAATTTAAAGTTGTTCTTGATGATGTTGATTCCTTTACATAAACATCCACGTTTTCCCACCCGGAAATTGTAACGTCTACAGAATAATAATTTCCGGTAGGTAAAGCTCCGCCTGTTTTATATCCAAGTTGCCGATACGCTTCGTCCAGGTTTACTTCTAATTCTTTTTGATAATTTTCCTTTTCGTTTACCTCTCTCTCTTCTTTTGCTTGCTCACTTTCATTCTCAAATTTATTTTTAGCAGCAACATTCTCTTCATAAAACTTTTTATAGGTTTTAGAGGCTGCTTCAGTATAAGCTTTCTGCTTCTCTTCAAAATACTTAGAAAGTTTTTCCTGCAAGCCGCTTTTTGTTTTTACTCCTCCCTCTCTCCTGTTCATAAACTGAATGAATTTTTCTCTCTGTTCTCCTCCTGTAATTTGTGCCGCCATAGAATCAATCTGCCACATGGGTTTGCCTATGTTGTTCACATAAAGCATCAACACATTTTCGTTGTAGGTTTTATGAATGACTTTCAACCGTTCTTCAAATTCTTTTGTGGCAAGAATTGTTTTGTTGAATTTCTCATTCCAGATACTTTGAATCTTGGTGGGGTTGATGCCGATAATTGGTAATGTAGAGTCATAACAAACTTGCTGGTCGTCATCTCTTCCTACCATTAAGAATGTAATAAGAGCAGACATGTCCTCGCCAGATAAAAACCCGAATTCACTCATTCCATTTGATCCTCCGTTATCCGCAACCAATGATTTTGCATAAGGATCTCCGCTTTTTATTAATGAGCTACTACTTCTGATAAATTTTGCAACCCATTCTTTTGAGGGTGCCCGATTAACACAACCCTCTAAAGCTGGGCCGGTTAACTTTTGCGACATTTTGTGGCAAGTTGCACAATTCGCCTTGAATACTTTTCTTCCATAAACAGGATCAACCAAAAGTGTGTCAGAGAATGAAGGGGCAAGTTTCGTTGTGTCAACCTTAGAACCTTTACTTATTGAAAATGCAGTCGGCATTGCTACTATCGGCTTATCTCCAAACAACCCCGCAAAACTATAATACAAACTATCCGTAAACTTTTTATTATGCCTGTCATAGCCCATTCCCTCCAAAGAATCTTCGTAGTTGGGCGGATAAAAGTTGAGCGATGTAATTTCTACCGGCAAAAGATCTTTTGGTAATTCTTTGGGCGCTATCCAGTCAATGGTTCCGTCTGCTCTGCGTTCACCGGTAAACAACATCATGCCTGGTTTTTTTTCTGCTGCTGGTACGTTGGCGTTTATTGGTTTTGTGGCGTCTATCTGTAAAGGATCGCTGCCATTTCTTGCGCTTAAATAAAACATTCCGCCCGTTTCAAGCATTCTGTCTCCGCTCATGGTGCTTAGGCCGGAGGTGAGAATTGTTTCTGGTGTGAAGGCTTCTTTTATTTCGGGATCAACAGGCTCTTTTAGTGTTGCGTTTTGTTTATCCTTAAAACATCCTGAAGGAATTGCCAATACCATTCCGCCTTCTGTTTCAATTACTGTATCTCTTGTATTATCAATTTTAAAAAGTTGCGGACTCAAATTTTTATCGGCCATTGCCCAGGTCTTTTGCCCTTTTTCATTGAGTTCGTATAAAATGTTTGATGTTTTTTTCTTTCCTATGAACATCATTACAGAAATAACGGCCAATGTTGTAATTACCAATGTGGTACCGCCTTTAAAAATTTTGTTTTTTACAACTTTGTTTTTGTAGCCTTTCTTTACAGCGGTTTTTAAAGCGTTTTGCTTTACAGCTTCCATTATTTTTTTCTGCGCTTCTACTTTTTCCTTTAGGGAATTGTCTTTTTTTATTTCTTCATCGAAAGATTTTTTTTCTGCCTCGGTCATTTTACCGAGCAGGTATTTTTCGATTTGTTCTATCAGTTCAAGGTCCGTTCTCATGTGAGTTGTGTTTTTATATCACCCTTTCAGGGTTTGCAGGTGTCCTGTTTCTTTATGTTACCGTAATGGCATCCCTTCGGGATTGTTTATTTTTCCGCTTCTTAAAGTAATTTTCAGTTTCATTTTAAAGGAGGAGAATATGAGTCTCCTGAAACCAGTTTCCCGTTTTTGTATTCTCCGCTTTTTAAAATTTTTCCATTTGAATCGTTTTCAAACCACTTTCCATCCTGAACCCCATCTTTATAATTCACCTTGCGCTTAATTTTTCCGTTTTCGAAATACTCAGCTATTGGTCCGCTTGCCATCGGTCCAAAATGAGAATCAAAAATATAAGTGCACTCCATTTTTAATTGCCCATTAGTAAAATACCATTTTGCGATACCACTTAAATGGCCGTTTTCATAATGAAATTCCCCTTCCTTTTTTCCATTCGAATAATATTGCACACAATCTCCTGTATATCTACTAGTCTTTTGAGCCCAATATCCGTATTTAGTAGACGTGTCAACTTTCAGAAACAATGATTTGCAATCAACTGTTTGAGAAATTAAATTCCCTGCACAAATCACTGCAAAATAAAGTGCTATTCGTTTAATACATTTTTTCATCTGTTTTGATTTTGAAATTAAGCCTTGTCACCCTGAGCTTGTCGAAGTTTTTCTCTTGCCCTCTCCAAACATTTATACTTCTGGTTCTTTGTAATTTTTTCTGAACTGAATTTCATTTTCTCTGCAATTTCTTTCATGCTCATTTTTCTGAAGTAAAAATTTTCTAAAAGTTCAAGGCAACGCTCTCCCAGATTTTTAATCGCTTCTGTTGCCAGGTCGAGCGATTTTATTTCTTGGTTTTCTGCTTCAATTTCTTCTCCCACATTTTCAATGTTTACCAGATCAACTTTTTCTGCTTTATTTTTCTTTCGCCTCGCATCCATCCACATATATTTTGCGATGGCTAATAAATAGGTGTTTACTGCCGCGCTCAAAACAAAGTCGGGTTTACTCACTTTCCTGCAAAAAACGATGAGGGCTTCCTGAAAAATATCGTCGGCTTCTTCTTTTGTTCCGCCACTACCTTTCACAAATCGTCTGAAAGTTCCCAGTTGAGAATACAGCTTACTAACTGCCTTTTCAGCGTTTCCGTCCCTTATGTTCTCAACAATCTCCTGGTCTTTCATACCCGCATTTGTATATTAATGGTGCTTTTTTAAAAAGGTCTCCCGTTAAAGGTAAAACTTTTAATAAAAAGGGACTTTTAGATGGGTGGAAGGTTGGAATGTTGGAAGGATGGGAAAGCGTGACGAACTGTCACGGGTTGGGCAGATTTTCGCGGATTGTGTTTTCTGAAAAAGAAAGAGAATAAAACTTTAAATTTACAATGAATTTAATTTTTCGAATGGACCAAAACAATTCCTCTCGCAGAAAATTTTTACAATCAGCCGGCATCCTCGCCGCAGGTTCCGTATTGGGTTCAGAACTAAACTTAACTCAAAAACTAACCAACCTTCAACTAACTAACCAACCAACCGAAGACCTGAAACTGAAAACGGTAATTAAACCGGCACGATTAAAACCCGGAGACACTATCGCCATCACTTCTCCCGCAGGGGCTTTGTGGGACGATGGAAAAACAGTTACCTCTTTCACAAAAATTTTAGAAGGTTTTGGATTTAAAATTAAATTAGGAAAAACACTGACAGAAAAATTCGGATATTTTGCGGGGAGCGATGAGCTGCGCGCAAAAGAACTGAACGAATTTTTTGCCGATAAAACAGTGAAAGGAATTTTTTGCGCTAAAGGTGGCTGGGGCTGCGCAAGATTATTAGAGAAAATTGATTTTGCGCTGATAGAAAAAAATCCGAAAGTTTTAATTGGCTTTAGTGATATTACTGTTTTGCTAAACGCCATTTATGCTAAAACAGGTTTAATTACTTTTCATGGCCCGGTTGGAAACTCCGGCTGGAACGATTTTACGACCAACAGTTTTAAAAGCGTGATCATGAATGCGGAAAAAACAATTTTTCCGGTTGGGCCAAAAGAAGAAGACAAACCTATGACACTTGCCAAAGGAACTGCAAGCGGAATTTTATTGGGAGGAAATCTAACTGTCCTCACCGGAATCATCGGATCAAAATTTCTTCCGGAATGGAAAAATAAAATTCTTTTTTTAGAAGAAGCAAAAGAAGAACCTTATAGCGTTGACAGAATGCTGACGCAAATGAAACTTGCCGGAATTTTAAAAAACATAAGCGGTTTTGTTTTTGGAAAATGTACCAAGTGCGATGCAGAA
>JACMLS010000198.1 GCA_014379485.1 Bacteroidia bacterium
AAAAATAGTTCAGAAAATTTTTCCGGGCGAAGTTGTTGAATGGTTTTCTTTGAATATAACGGATACTTTATTATCTGATGAAGAAGACTGCGGCGAAACTTTATATTTAATAAATGCACAATTGCCCGATGGGGTAACTAAAAATGCAGCTGATTTTATTCCCAAAAACAGGTTCGATTTTCTTAAAGCAAATTACATTAAAGCTACTTTAAAAATGACTTACAGTTATGTGCATCCGCGTGCCGGCGATAGTTTTGATAGCTGGTTCGTAGAATTTTTGCAGGCAAACACAGTTAAATTTACATTGATGAATAACGACACGGGAATTTACGTGATTGATAATAGTGATGATTTGGATCTGAAGGAAAGTTTACCCGTGTTTATTAAGAGCTGCGTTTAAGCTTTCAGACAAAATTATTCTTTGCTTAAACAGATTTCTTTCATTTTCATAATTGTAGTGGTTTATCCGTTAGAAGGATGATGTTTAACAAAAAAACTTATTTATGAAGATGGTTATTGTGATTTTTTTAAGGAGGTTTGTTTGGAAGAAACAAATTTGAATCACACTAATCTGTTATTCGGGTGCTCACACAAAAATTAAACTAATATGAAAGATCAGAATATATTTTTAGCCAAAACCACCAACCCCACTCCACTCAAATCTTTGCTCTCAACAAACGCAGCAACAGAAAAAGTGCAGCCGTTAACAATAACTTTTGAAGGAGATCAAAAAGTTCTTTTAGACCAAAACAATCCGCAGGCAATTAGCTGGGCAAAGAAAATAGATTATTTACAAAAAAATAATCGTCCCGTTTATATTGAGACTGACGACAACAACACTATTACAAAACTCTGCACGCCAGAAGCTGCATTGATCTGGAAAATTGAAACCGAAGACGAAAGAATTGTGCATGTTTATTTACATACAAATTGCGTGGTATATACACTGAATCGCGATCACAGCAATTTTGAGACAATGCTTAATGATCTGCACGCTGCAATGGATAAAGGTTCGCAGGTTCTTGTAACGGCAACGCACAGAGAATATGAAATAACAGACGTAAGACCTATGCTTTTTCTTTTTGGAAACGAAGAACCCGAGGAAGAGGAAGAACCCGAACCAGACGTTCCGGCAAAAACAGTAACGCCTGAAAGAGCTGAAGAACTTTTTAAAATGATGCAGACAAAAACCTGTACGGCCGGCGCTGCAAAAGGTACAGACTGCGTTCCCTTTAACTATCCCGGCAGCGGTTGTTGGGTACGCGCTCACCTCATGGGCTTTTTTTTAAGAGAACAAAAAGAAACTCCCGCAAAGATCTGGTGCGATGGACGCCCCTACTTATGGGCCTTCACTAAAAACGATCCGAACTGCCGCGTTGGCTGGGGATGGCATGTGGCTGTTACACTTGTTGTAGAAGACAAAAACGGAAAAAAAACCTTAACAGTATTCGATCCTTCGCTCAGCGATAAACCGCTTCCGGCAAAAGACTGGCAGGATTTGCAAAACGATGTTAATTCAGTAACGCGCGAAAGTAAATGGCAACAGTACCACCATTTCAGCGGCACAGCAAGTAAAAAAACAGCCAATATTGACATGGAAGAACACAGAGTAAACCTTGATAATCTTTGCCGCGAACAAGGTGCTCCACCGCCTTATGATTGTAGTGGGAAATTTTAAATGTTCTCTGAGAAACAGAAAAAATTCTTACCTCCTCTTCATAGGGAAAATTTCAGTCCTGCTCTCTCCGCCTTCCACTCCTTTTAAAATAGCGTAAACAGAATCTTTACCTCTCAGCTGGTAATTAATTGTTTTAGGAAAATCGTGAGCCTGATTTTCTGCCATAAACCCAAAACTATCAATCATAGTTACTTTAAACCAAACTGCCTTGCCCTGGTTCTGATCTGAAACTGTTGGAATATAATACAAAGTATCTCCCACTCTTTTCATAGCAAGATCTTCACTGAAAAGTATTTCTGTGCCTTTATATGCCAGACCTTTTCCTTCCAGAAACGAATCGTTTTTAAAAGTCCAGGCTTCTAAAAATTCAATACTGTCTTGTTGCGAAACCCACTCACCAGCCAACCATTTTGGTACAGAGGGAATTTGTTTCTCAGGCGTTTTATTTCCGCAAGAGAAAATAAAAAATGCAACGCAAATAAAAAGAATGTTTTTTTTCATAACAATAAGAATGTAATTTCTCTGATGATTTCTTCGCGCTGCCATTTAATTTTATCGTACTCGGTTTTATTTTTTTTAAGTTTTTTCATTCTGAATGAACCGAATAATTTTTTACGGAAAGGAGAATAATGAACAGAGAACCAACCCAAAAGAAATGGCATAGGCAAAAAAGAAATAAAAATTCTCCAGTCGTGAAAAACACACCATACAGTAATGAACTGCCCAATATAATATAAACCGAAAAAAAATGTACCAAGAAGCATTGCAACTGCGGCATACCACTCAACACCCTTAAGTAGTTTTTCTGCAATTTTCCACGACGCATAATACGGAAGGTAATTGGTAATAAGTCCGCCGATATATAAAGGAATTCCAACTAAAAACAAAAGAGTTCTGATGAACAAACCTGAAGGAGAACTCATTGCTTCATAATTTTTACGTAGCAGTTTATCGCGGATTCCTTTTGCATCCAG
>JACMLS010000199.1 GCA_014379485.1 Bacteroidia bacterium
TAATTTCCTGCAAGTAAGATTCTCCACCGCCCTCAAACAATAACCTGAAACAGGGGTTGTAAAATAATTTGTAAAGATCTTTGAAATAAAAACTGAGCGAACTCCTGTTCTTTGTTTCTGCCTGCACCTGTAAATGTAAAAGCTGCTCGTAAAAATCATAAACAGCAGTCAGATGCAAAGGATACTCTAAAGTAATATTTAAAACACTCACCACATCAGGCATTGCAGAAAGCATTGGAAAAAGAAGGCTTTCATCTGCAAGTACAATTGCCATGTTCTCTTTATTCAAACCAGCATCTATCCATTTTTTAACCTGGTCGCCTGCAGCAATTACCTGCCCCATACTACGTGGCGTTCCGGTAATTTCAATCTCTTTTTTTTCTGTCAGCAATTCATTTCCTATAAATTTATCTGAACGCAAAGCCTCCTTCTTAAAATTGCTTCTTAAAAAATCTCCCGCTTCCTGACTCGCATCATTAAAATAATATTCATCAATATCCCAAAGTATTTCTGCTTTTCCTTTTTCAACCAGCTTAGAAAAAATTTCTTTTTCTGATCTGTTCAAAGCATTGAAACCGCAGAAAACTATTTTTTCATAACGATCAAGAAAATTATTTCTATTAAGATTATTAACCGCCATTCTGTAAGCAAGTCCCTGCCAACCCATACCGGCTTTCAATAATTTTTCGCGAAAACGTTTATACAACTCTCCAAGGTTATCCATAAAATTGAGATAACGCTTTTGAAAATCTGTTAACGGCTCTTCACTCAAACTCCAGTTTTCTATATGGCGGATATCACTCAGATTCAGGAAAAGATCGTCTGCATTTACCAAATGCCGGTCTAGCTCATTAAAATCCTGTAAAACCGTATTGCTCCATTTAATGAAATTCTGAAAAGTCTCCTCTTTGTTTTTCTCAATAGAGATCCAGCAATTATATAATTCAATGGTAAGTGTTATTGAATCGGGGCAAACCAGTTCGCTCAAACCTTCTACAAGTTCCTCTATAGAAATAACTTTAGGCACCCAAATAGCCCCGCCTTCTATCTGTCGTAAATGTTTTTTAAGAAAAAGTGCGCCCCGTTTATTCGGAAGTACAATACAAAGGTTCTGAAACTTTCCTTTATATTCGTTGGAAATATACTGAGCGGTCTGTAATAAAAAAGGGTTCATGCAAACATTTAAAAATCCATTTGAAGGTATCATTTTTCCGCAATACCGTAAGTATAAAAACGGGAAAAACTTTTTTAAGATCGTTTCTGAAAAAGAATTTGAAGAAAAAACTTTTTTAGGAGGAAAAACGATCACTCACCGCTTTGAAGTAAAAATTCTGCCTGACCGGAATTTAATTTCTGACCTGTTGATCAACTATGCTGAATTTGCTGAAGAGATCTCTGCAGAAGAGTACGAAAGGGCCTGAATTCAGGTATTCGCTACGCGACCAGAGAGTCTCTTCGGTTTAGTTTCATAACCAGTAGGTCGCCGCGATGCGACTGCTGGTTAAAAACGGGGCTTTTTTACTCATTCAAATAACTCATTTTCAATACTTTCAGGAATTAACAAATCTTTACAACTCTGTTACTGCATAATTGTGTGGAATCGGAGAAAGGCTTGCATCTTAAAATAAAAGAAAACAAATTCTTATGAAAAACCTCACTACACTTCTGGCAATTGCACCTTTTACATTTTTCGCGCAAAATACTGTACTTACAAATATTGCCCCAAATGCGGGCAATATGCAAACTGTAAACTATAACTACAATGGCAACTCTTACAACAATAACGTAAAGCAGACAAATATTCCGGCGGGGCTTTCAAACATTTCTTTGCTTAACAATTACAGGAGTGCCCAGGTAATTAATAACACAATTGCACATCCAACAAACGGAACAAATGCTGTGGTTAGATCTGCTCCGGTAAGAAGAAATATAAACCGCTCTCCTGTTGCCCAGCGTAGTCGTCCGCACAACAGCACAAATACAGTTGCATATCACAGAGCTGCACCTACACACCGTCAGCAGACACAGGTTGCAAATA
>JACMLS010000200.1 GCA_014379485.1 Bacteroidia bacterium
AAACAAAAGATACGAGTTGTTTTATTTGTTGATGGAAGATGGAATCCTTTATTGTATAAATTCGAATAAAACTTGGTTCTGTTATTTCCCCATCCGTGCTTCCTAAAAGAGTCTCAATTTTTTCCTCGCACCAGTCTTATATCTAAGTGTCCTATATCTTATATCAGGCGTTTTAACATTCTTTCATAAAAATTTCTCCTAAAAATTTGCTTTCTGTATTTAACTAATCGTATATTTGCGATATACAATTAACAGCAAGTAAAATGGCGGCATCTAAAAAAGAACAATTCGACAAAGAAGATATTGAACTGGCAGAATTTGCCAAAGCGCTTTCTCATCCGGCACGAGTGGCAATTATAAAAACCCTCGCTAAAAAAAACGAATGCGTTTGCGGAGAAATTGTAGAAGTTCTTCCGCTTGCACAGGCAACCGTATCGCAACATTTAAGCGAATTAAAAAAAGCGGGACTCATACAGGGAAGGGTAGAAGGACAAAATTCCTGCTACTGCCTCGATCAAAAAACGTTTGACAAATTCATAAAAGCATTTTCTAAATTTTCAGAAAAAATAAAATCCTGCGATTGCCGATAAACTACTTAGTGTAAACTTAGTGGCCCTAAGTGCTCTTAGTGGTAAAAACTTAAAACAAAAAAAATGGAAAATCTAAAAAACGAAGATTTAAAAAATCTTGTAAAAGAAAAATATTCTGAGATCGCTAAATGCGATGCAGAAGCAAACATGGCCTCCTGCTGCGGTGGAACCTGTTCATCAACCGAAGTGTATAATATCATGACGGATGATTACTCTAAAACAGAAGGCTATAATAAAGATGCTGACCTTGGCCTTGGTTGCGGACTGCCGACAGAATTCGCCAAAATAAAGGAAGGCGATACGGTAATTGATTTAGGTTCCGGTGCAGGCAACGATTGTTTTGTTGCGCGTTCTTTAACAGGAGAAAAAGGAAAAGTAATTGGTGTTGATTTTTCTGAAGCCATGATTGCACGCGCACAACAAAATGTAGACAAGCGCGGTTTCAACAACGTGCAATTTCGTTTGGGAGATATTGAGAACATTCCGGTTACCTCTTGTGTGGCAGATGTTGTTGTAAGTAATTGCGTTTTAAATCTTGTGCCCGATAAACAAAAAGTGTTTCATGAAATTAAACGTGTTCTTAAAAACGGTGGGCATTTCAGCATTTCTGATGTAGTGCTGGAAGGAGAATTGCCTGAGTCTGTTAAGAAAACAGCTGAATTTTATGCAGGTTGCATAAGTGGTGCAATTCAAAAAAATAATTATCTTTCGCTCATAGAAAAAGCCGGATTTAAAAACATTACTGTTCAGAAAGAAAAACAGATAATTGTACCGGATGATATTTTAAAAACGTATTTAAACGAAAATGAAATTGCAACTTTCAAAAACAGCAAGGCCGGAATTTTCAGCATTACAGTATATGCAGAAAAACCCGAAGACTGTTGTGAAGGAAGTGGATGTTGTAATTAAACTAATAATAACCACAATAGAAACATAGAACACAATAGAGGATTTTTTCTATGTGCTCTATGTTTCTATGTGTTTAAAAAAAACCGTGTCATGCTAAAAAAATTACTCTCAGAATTTGCCGGATCTTTTTTTCTTGTGTTTGCCGGCACAGGCGCTATTGTTGTAAATAACGCCACAAACGGATCTATCGGACACATCGGAATCTGCATGGTGTTTGCACTTGTAATTTGTGTTATGGTTTACGCTTTCGGAAACGTGAGTGGTGCGCACATGAATCCGGCAGTAACCATTGGCCTCTGGTCTGCAGGCATAATTAAAATTAAAGATGTGCCCGGTTATATTGTGGCGCAGGTTGCAGGAGCTTTTGCTGCAACACTAACTTTAAAATGGTTTTTCCCTATGGAAAAATTATTCGGCACCTGCCAGCCATATAACGATAGTTGGAAAATGGCTTTTGGAATGGAATTTATTCTTACGTTTTTATTGGTGTTTACAATCCTAATGGTAATTACCGGAGAAAAAGAATATCCTGCACTTGCCGGTATAATTATTGGCGGTGTAATTTTGTTGGATTGTTTAGTTGGTGGCCCTGTAAGCGGCGCCGGTTTAAATCCTTCGCGTTGCCTTTCTCCTGCAATTATTTCGGGTACAACCAAACATCTGTGGTGTTACATTGCTGGTCCTATTGGCGGCGCCCTTGTAGCTGCAATTGGCCACAGCATCATTTACCGCGAAAAAGAGAACAAACCCGCATAAAACTCAGAACACCTTTCTATTGTGTTCTATGTTTCTATGTGTTTTAAAAGTGTGTGGCACAATGAAAAAAATTCTCATTCTCTGTACAGGAAATTCATGCCGCTCTCAAATGGCGCACGGATATCTTGCCCGGTTTTTAATTGGCGAGGCAGAAGTTTACAGCGCCGGAGTTGAAACACATGGAGTAAACCCCCGCGCAATAAAAGTAATGGCCGAAGACGGAATTGATATTTCGCATCACACATCCAATAATGTAAACGAATATCTGCAAATTGATTTCGACCTGATCTTAACGGTATGTGATAATGCAAAAGAAAACTGCCCCTACATTCCTGGCAAAGCAAAAAGAATCCATCACACGTTTCCTGATCCTGCAAAAGCAAAGGGCACAGAAGAAGAAATTTTAAATGAATTCAGAAAAACAAGAGACCTTATTAAAGAATATTGTAATGCACTTGCAGAAACAATTTGATTTTCTTTTGATCGAAATGAGAGAGAAGTATTATCTCACCACAGTAACATGCCCCACAAAACTTTTGTTAGTACCATCGTACTTCCGCAAAAAGATCTTCCACACGTACACTTCATTCTCTACTTTGTTTCCGTTTACCTCTCCGTTCCAACCTTCATATAAGTTGGCGGTTTCCCAGATCTTGCTTCCCCAACGATCGTAAATAATAAAACGGTAATCTTCTGGCAAGATTCCTGTTCCAAGCGGAAAGAAAAGATCGTTAATAGTATTTCCATTAGGTGTAAAAGCATTAGGAACATACAAATTAAAATCTGGCTCAATAATAATTTGTGTGCTGACATTATTTGTACAACCCTGCGCACTGGTAACAATTAAACTGACTGTAAAAGTTCCGGCCCCTCCAAAATCAAACGAAGGATTTTGTTGTGTGGAAGTAGATCCTAAAGCATCGCCAAAACTCCAGTCCCAGTTAGTAATGTTTGTGCCTGTACTTTGATCTGTAAAAGTTACAAAAGGACTGCCTTCTGTAACCGGTTGCGGCCCGTAGTCAAATAAAGCAACGGGAACAGGATCTACAGTAACAAGATTTGTATTACTGAAAGTATTCTGGCAACCATTAAGATCTGTAACACTTATTGCAGCTCCGTAATTTCCGGGCAAAGTAAAACACATATTTGGGTTGGGATTATTGGATGTGGTTTGCCCATCTGTAAAAACCCAGTTAATGCTTGCAGTGGTTGTAGTACTGCTTGCAGAAAAACTTAAACACAAGGGTGCACATCCGGTTTGTACACTGCTCGTAATTCCTAAAACCGGCAGTTGATTTACAGTTACAACAACCGTATCTGAAACAGGAGGAGTATTACAACCATCAGTTACGGTTACAGTATACGTTGTGTTTGTTGAAGGATTTGCGTTTACACTTTGTCCGGTTGCAGGCGTTGTGCCTGTTGCCCAGGTATAAGTGAAAACTCCGTTACCTCCGTTTGCAGTTGCGCTAAGAGGTGTTGTTTGTCCGGCACAAATAGTTACATCAGCACTTGCAGAAATACCTAAAGGAGAATTTAAATTTACTGTAACACTTGCTGTTGCCGCAGCGCATCCGTTTACATCTGTAACTGAAACAGTATAGCTGCTGGTTACAACAGGGCTCGCTGTAACGTTAGCAAGATTGGTTGGTGTTGTTCCTCCTGTCCAGGTATAAACATAACCTCCGTTTCCTCCTAAAGCATTTGCAGAAAGATTTGCAGTTTGTCCAACACAAATAGTTGAAACCGGATTTGTTGTTACACTAATTGAAGTGGGCTCTGTAATAGAAACTGAAACAGGAACAGAACAATTGTTTCCATCAGCAACAACGCACGTATAATTGCCAGCACATAAATTTGTTGGATTATTTCCCACACCAACGGAAGACCACACATATGTAAAAGTTCCGCTTCCACCGTTTGCATTGATCATGGTGCTTCCATCGCAAATTCCGTTGCATGATGCAGGTGTGGTTGCTGAGGCGCTTGCTGTAACAGCGGTTGGTTGATTTACGGTAACAGATGTCGTTGCGGTACAACCTGCGTTATTTGTAACCGTAACAGAATAATTTCCGGCACAAACAGCAGTTACACCTGCGCCTGTACCACCTGTTGTCCACAAATAAGTATAAACAGCAAATGCTCCTGAAGAAGGAATGGCTAAAACATTCGCCTGCCCGTCACAACTTCCAAAACAAAGTGTAGAAACACTGCTTGTATTTAAAATAATAGAGCCCGGAACTGTGATCAGCACCGAATCTGTTCCTGTACATCCGTTAGCATCAACACCACTTAAAGAAAAAGTAGTTGTTGTGTTTGCAACAATACTTTGAGCTGCACCGCTTAAATTTCCGGGACTCCATGTAAACGTGGTTCCTGCGGGCCCTGTTGCATTCAATAAAATGTTGTTGCCAATACAAACTGTATCTGTGATACCTGCATCAATCACCAATAAAGCATTTACGGTTACAGTTGAAACAGCAGTACTCACACACCCGTTCACATCTGTTCCTGTAACAGTAAACTGCGAAGTTGAAGCAGGCGTTGCAGTAACGTTAGCTCCGCTTGCAGAACTTGTACCAGCAGTCCACGCATATGTTGATGCGCCGCCCGCAGTTAAATTTGCTGTAGTGCCCGGACAAATATTGGGAGAGTTTACTGTAACAAGCGGCAAAGCGTTTATCGTTACAGTTGAAGTGGCAACATTAGCGCAATTGTTTGCATCTGTTCCGGTAACAGTATATTGTGTTGTAATTGTTGGCGACGCTGTAACACTGCTGCCGCTTGAAGAACTTGTACCTGCTGACCATGCATAATTTACTGCACCACCTGCATTTAAATTTGCAACGGTTCCGTTACAAACGGTTGGAGAATTTACTGTTACTGTTGGCAGAGCATTTACAACAACAGCAACTGTTCCTGTTCCTACACATCCGTTTGCATCTGTTAACGAAAGAGAATACGTTCCGCTTGCAAGTGGGCTTGCTGCTGTTACAACCGGATTCTGAACAGCAGAAGAAAATGTGTTTGGTCCGGTCCAGCTCCATGCAGCACCATTGGTACAAGTGAGATTTAAATTATCTCCATCGCAAAGCGGAGAATTACTTGAAAGGCCTGGCACTAAAGCGGTGTTAACAACAACCGTTGTTGTACCTGAAGTAAAACACCCGTTTGCATCTGTTACGGTTGCGCTATAAGTTCCGGCTTCTGCACTTGTTGAGTTGAGAATAGTTGGATTTTGAATTGCTGCTGCAAAAGAACTAGGTCCTGTCCACGAATAGTTTGTACCGCCCGTTGCGTTTAACTGTATGGTTGTACCAGCACAATAAGGCCCTGTGTTGGTTACAGTAATTACAGGAAGAGCATTTACTGTTACTGTTGCAACAGCAGTGCTCACACAACCACTCAACGCAGTTCCTGTTACTGTATATTGCGTAGTTGTTGCAGGGCTTGCTGTAACCGTTGTTCCTGTCGGAGAACTTGTACCGGCAGACCAGGCATAAGTATTTCCTCCTCCAGCCGTAAGCGTTGCAGTTGTTTGTCCGGCACAAATAGAAGTTGAGTTAACAGTAATAATTGGCAAAGCGTTTACAGTTACACTTGTAGTAGTTGTTGCAGTGCAAGTTCCGGTAGTAACCGTTACTGTATAAACTCCTGACATAAGTGTAGTAGAAGCTGGTCTTGTTGGATTTTGTGCAAGCGAAGTATAAGCTCCGGGCCCGCTCCATGAATAAGAAGTTCCTCCGCCTGCCGAAAGTGTGATCGTACTTCCCGCACAATAAGGTCCTGTATTATTTGCAACGGGCACAGGGTTTGGATTTACTGTTACCGTTGTTGTGGCCGAACCTGTACAGCCGGCTGTGTTGCCTGTAACAGAATAGGTAGTAGTAGTTGTTGGACTTGCAACCGGATTTGCGCAATTGGTACAGGATAAAGATGCGGCCGGTGTCCAGGTATAGGATGCCGCACCATTGCCTTGTAATTGCGCCGTGTTTCCGGAACAAATACTTGCAGGGGTAGATGTTGCTGTAACAACAAGAGAACTATTTATAGTAACAGCAAAACAACTTGGCACTACAATTCCGCAGGGCACAACAGGTGTAACACAAACGTTTCCGGAAGTGGCACCCATAGTAACTGTAATTGAATTTGTTCCGGCTCCTGATGTAATAACAGAGCCCACGGGCACCGTCCAGTTATAAGTTGTTGCCCCTGCAATTGCAGTAATAGAAAAAGTTTGCACTGTTCCTGAGCACACAGGGGTATTTCCGCTTACCGGACCAACCGGCACAGCAACAGTTCCCACATCATAAAAAACACTTCCGTTAAATCTGCGTGGAGTAAAACTTCCGCCAAAAGGATAATCTTTTCCTGTTCCGTCTTTTACCTGAATGTTTGCATCAGAACCAAAAACAAAACCCACAGCAGTTCCGTTTGTGTATTGCATTACCGGTCCTGCAGCAGTAGCACGCGTAATATAAAATGCCGCAGTAGCTCCTGCTGTTATTACAATGTTTACAGGAATCGGAATAGCAGTAACAAGATTTGCTCCGGCTCCTGCAACCGCAGGGGCTGTGCCAACAAGCGTCCAACCGGCAGAACTATTTGTAAATCCAACATGAGTTCCTGCACGATACCAGATCTCAACGGGCGTTGTGCCAGTTGCAAAATTTGCCTCGAAACAGCGAATGGTCACACAATTAATAGCCGTAATATCAAACATTGCCCCACGCTGCCCGTTGTTCTGATTGTAAGGTAATGCAAGATTGCTTGCAGAGGCACATGCGTTTACCTGTGGTGGGTTAGAAGTGTGTAACGCAGAATAAAGCTGATCAAGAGAATCGCGGTCAAATGCAATTCCTGCGTCAGACATAACCATGTTAGCCCCACCCGTTCTTATTACATTGGTTTGAGAAAAACCAATAAGTAAGGATAAAGAAAACAAAAAAGAAAAAACACTTTTTTTCATTGACGAAGCTTCCTGGCGTTGAACCCACAAAATTACGAAATCCCTGACCATTTAAAGAGTGTTGATTAAAAAGGACTCGTTTTTAAGAGGTATTCTTCGAAGACAAGAGACTATTTACCGATGAAAAGCAAGTCTTGGTATGCCGGTTTTTCAGGAACTGCCTAATAAATTCTATCTTTTTTAATTGAAAAAAGACCAGAAATAAACCGCGGAAACTTGCAGGATTAAATAAGTTTCCATAGTTTTGTCCCGTTTTTCAGAAAAAAAGAATGATGCCCAGATTTCACAAATTACCACAGATTATTGCACGCAGATTTATAAAAAATAATTTGTGCCTTTAATCTGCCTAAATCGGTGATCCCGATAGCTATCGGGAGTTGCAAAAGTTGAGTGTTTAGAAAATGGAATTAAGAAATAAAATAATTACGGCGGCTACAGATCTGTTTTTCCGGTTTGGAATTAAGCGGATCACTATGGACGATATTTCGCGCGAGATGGGAATTTCAAAAAAAACACTATACACTTCTTTTAAAGATAAAGATGAAATAGTAGACCAGTTGCTTGAATACTCTTTGTGCGAAAACGTAAAGAATATTGACCGCATAAATGAAAACGCAAAAGACCCCATTCATGAACTGATTGAAAGTGCAAAAATGATGTCGTCTGTTTTTTCGCGCATCAACCCGGTTTTCTTTTACGATCTGAAACGCTTTTATCCTTCGGGATGGGAAAAATATCAGGTGTTTAAAGAAAAGAACATCATGAAAATTATTGAGAACAATTTAAGAAGGGGAGTAGAGATGAAAATTTATCGTGCAGACCTTAACATACCCGTTATGACCAAATTCCGCGTCTCTCAATTTGATCTGGCGCTTGACCCCACAATTTTTCCTTCAGATAAATTCAGTCTTGCAGAAACAAACGCATTGCTGCTCGATCATTTTATGCACGGCATTACAACAATAAAAGGACACAGGCTGATCAATAAATATAAAGAGTTAAAAGAAGACGAGTGATGTTACGAATAATGAATAAATACAAATGTTACGAATTGGGTTTTGATGTAAGGGAGTTTTAGTATAAGTTGTAAGTATAGAGTATAAGGTAAAATACGAATTACGAATAGATACGAATGTTACGAATAAATTTTTTTTAGGTTTTCGGTTATCTTTGGTTTGGAAGTTGAAAGTGCTGGTGAAAAAAAGAATTGCAGAACAAAAATCTTTCTCTTTAGGAAAGGCAAAGGTTGATTAAAAAAGTTCAAGAGTTAATTTAATAATATGAGAACAAAATTTTTACTTTTAGTAATTCTATTTTTCGGAAAGATCTTTTCGCAGGGAAATAGTTTTTCGTTGCAACAGGCATTGGACTATGCGTATCTACACAACCCCAATCAGCTGAACGCAGAGCTGGATGCAAAAAGCCAGGTATATTACAAAAGACAGATCATGGGTATTGGTTTGCCTCAGCTAAATGGAAGTGTTGATGTAAAGGATTATGTAGAGCTGCCCACTCAATTGTTGCCGGGTCAGTTTTTCGGAGCGCCTCCCGGTTCTTTTATTCCTGTAAAGTTCGGAACAAAGTACAACGCAACGGCCGGCGTATCTGTTTCTCAGCTTATTTTCAGCAATGATTATTTAGTGGGAATGCAGGCAGCAAAAGAGCTGATGAACCTTTCTCAAAAAAACATACTCAGAACAAAAACAGAAACCGCATCATCAGTTGCAAAAGCATATTATTCTGCATTGATCAATAAAGAAAGAATAAAATTGCTTGATGCGAATGTGGCACGTCTTAAAAAAATTCTGGACGACACACGCGCCCTAAACAAAGCGGGATTTGTAGAAAAAATTGATGTAGATCGCCTGGAAGTTACTTACAACAACCTGGTAACAGAAAAAGAAAAAGTTACTAAGCTAATAGGTTTATCAGAAACGGTTTTAAAATTTCAAATGGGTTTTAAAATTTCTGACGCAATAATTATTACTGATTCACTTAATACAGCAGACCAGGCTCCCTTAAGTATTGCTGCCGCAAGCCAGTCTATAAATTTTGCTCAGCGTCCTGAATATTCTTTATTAGAGACACAGCAAAAACTGAATGTGCTTAACTACAAACGTTTTCGTCAGGCAGGCATTCCTACACTTGTTGGTTACGGCTCTTTCAGTGAACAGGCACAAAGACAGAAATTCGATTTTTTTGATGCCTCTCAAAAATGGTTTCCGATAGGAATTATAGGTGCAACATTAAGCGTTCCCATCTTTGACGGAAGACAAACCTACAACCGCGCTATGCAGGCAAAAATGACCGTGCTTAAAACAAAAAACAATTTGTTTAACCTTGAGCAGGCCATTAGTATGGAAGTAAGTATGGCAAGTATTTCTTACGAGAACGCTTTGCAATCTGTAGAAACGCAAAAAAGAAACATGGAGCTTGCAAAAAACATTCTTGAAGTTTCAAATAAAAAATACACCGCAGGGGTTGGATCTAATTTAGAAATCGTTACTGCAGAAACATCTTTGAAAGAAGCAGAGACAAATTATTTTAATTCTTTGTACGATCTGTACATTGCAAAAATCGATTATCAGAAAGCTATAGGAACATTGGTTGTGAAGTAAAAATCTCAGGGCAGATTTTACTTCACGGTAAAAAAAAACAAATTATGAAAAAGATCACAGCAACATTTATTCTTGCATTAGTCCTCGCTTCGTGCGGTGGTGGCGAAAAAGACAAGTCTGCACAAATTGCCGAAATGGAAACCCAGTTGGGCGATAAGAAAAACGCAATGGCAGATATGAAAGCCGAAATTGAAAAAATGGAAAGCGAAATTGCCAAACTGAAAGGTAAAGCAGAAGAAACAGGAATTCCGGTTGAAATAATGAAACTGGTGGCCACACCCTTTAAAAATTATTTAGAGGTAATGGGAAGGGTAGATGCAGAAGAAAACGTGAACCTCAGTTCTGAAATGATGGGTACAGTGATCAGAATTAATGTAAAACCCGGCGACGTGGTTTCTAAAGGCCAAATACTTGCCGAAACTGATAACCAGGCATTGGTACAAAGTGTTGCCGACTTACAAATTAATTTAGACCTCATCAATACACTTTTCGAAAAACAAAAATCATTGTGGGATCAGAAAATAGGAACTGAAGT
>JACMLS010000201.1 GCA_014379485.1 Bacteroidia bacterium
AATTCAATGGCCTTTTTAAAATATTGCAAGGGAGTAGAAAGATCTCCTTTCATATTAAAATAAATAGAACCAAGATTATTGTAAACAGTAATGTAATCAGGATAAATTTCTAATGTTCTTTTAAAATATTTAATTGCACTGTCGGCTAAACTGTTGCGTTGCTGCGGCTCTTGCGACTGTGAGGCCTCAGCAGAATATTGACTGGCAAGTAATTCATTTGCCTTTGCCGAATTATTCAGATGTTTTATATCATGAGCAAACAAAGACATCCGGCTTTTCCATTGGCGATTGCGTACCATAGAACAAACAGAAAAAACAATGCAGATTGCAATAAGAGAATAGCTTAAAGCAGGTTTTAGTTTTGCAAAACTTATTTTTTTTTCCTTACTGAAATCTACCTTAAAAACCATTCCGAGCGCTGCTACAAAAGCAATACACAAACCAAGACCGGGCACATAATCAAAACGATCTGCAACAATACCAACCGCAGGCATAATAATATTGAGGTAAATAGAAATTGAAACGACAAAAAAAGCAAGCCCAAAAGACAACAGTGGGCTTGACTTAAAGAATTTAAAAATAACCCACAGAATAAAAACCCCGACAAGCACGGGCAAAATAAATCCAACTGAAGCAAATGGGGGAATTGTTACCTGATTGTATCCGTAATAAAAACAGAGCGGGTATGGAATAAAAAAAATTTTGAGATAAAAGCCGAAAGATTTTGATGCCATTGCAATGCGCTGCATTAAATTAAAATCTCCAAATAAAGGATTTTCATGAAAATTCAGCACCCTGTCATTCGCAACTTTATTAACCGCAAAATTTCTCATTAAACTTTGCACGCCCCAGGGTAAAATTATTGCAGGAATAATAAGTACCCATTTAATTTCTTTCCGGTAAAAATAAATTCCCATAAGGGGAATAATGCCTAAAAAAACCAGCGCATCTCTTTTAGAAAGTGCTGCCACAAAAAAACAAATTACAGCAAGAGGAATTGCGATCCATTTTTTATTGAGCATAAAATCAAAAGCATATTTTGCTGTGAGAAGACAGAACAATAAACTCAGTAACTCATCGCGGTTTTTTAAACTGGCTACCACCTCTGTATGCAAAGGATGAACTGCAAACAAAAGACAAACTAAAAAAGAAAAAAGCGGATTTGTGTTTTTAAACAGAAAAGAAAGAAACCTGAACAATACTACAATAGTAATTGCGTAAAGTAAAATATTTATTAAGTGAGAAATTGTTGGATTGAAACCGAAGAGAGAATATTCTATTGCGTACGTTGCTTTTACAACAGGCCTGTACTCAAAACTGTATTTGGTATCTGAACCTTCTGTATAAAAACTGGTAAAGATCGTTTTAATGCCGCCAATACCTTGGGAAACCTGCGTATTTCGCTCTGTAACCAATTCATCATCGAGCGAATATTTATTTAAGATGCTGTTTACAAAAACAAGGAACGTTACTGCAAATAAAATAGTTTCGAAACGGTTCTTCGAAAAAAAATTCGCGTCGTTTTTCTTAACTGCCGGTTCCGCTTTTTTAGACATTCGTTAAGATTTGGAAGCAACAACAAAGGTTTTAATGTCTTTATCTGTAATAGACTTATCGCATAAAATAATAAGACGCTCAATTGAATTTCTGAATTCGCGGATATTTCCGGTCCAGTCTACTTTTTGCAATTCTTTTATAGCTTCTTTAGAAATTGCTTTTTTTGGCATTCCGTACTCTGTACAGATCAAAGTAATAAAATGATCGGCTAATAAAGGAATATCATCAATCCGGTCGTTAAGTGAAGGAACGTGAATAGGAATTACATTGAGCCTGTGAAAAAGATCTTCGCGAAAATTTCCTTTTTCAATTTCTTTTTTCAGGTCTTTGTTTGTTGCTGCCAGCACGCGCACATTTACTTTAATTTCTTTCTCTCCTCCTACCCTTCCAATTTTATTTTCCTGCAAAGCGCGCAGTACTTTTGCCTGTGCGCTTAAACTCATATCGCCAATCTCATCCATAAAAATGGTTCCGCCTTCTGCCTGTTCAAATTTTCCTTTGCGCTGAGAGATGGCACTTGTAAAAGCTCCTTTTTCATGTCCGAACAATTCACTTTCAATAAGGTCAGCAGGTATAGCTGCGCAGTTCACTTCAATTAACGGTCCGTTTGCACGCGGACTTTTTTCGTGCAGCCAACGTGCCACCAGTTCTTTTCCGCTTCCGTTTGAGCCGGTAATGAGAACGCGCGCATCTGTGGGCGCAACTTTTTCTATAATCTCTTTTATTTTTTTTATTGCTTCAGATTCGCCAATCATATCAAAGGTCTTGCTCACTTTTTTCTTCAGCGTTTTTGTTTCTGCAACCAGGGTATTTCTGTCAAGCGCGTTTCTTACCGTAACCAACAAACGGTTCAGATCAATTGGTTTTGCAAGAAAATCGAAAGCGCCTTTTTTTACCGCTTCAACAGCTGTTTCAATGGTACCGTGCCCGCTCATCATTACAATAGCCGCATCGGTTCCTGCCTCGTTCATCTTCACCAAAAATTCAATTC
>JACMLS010000202.1 GCA_014379485.1 Bacteroidia bacterium
GCACTCACCTCCTGCGGCCCAGATAAACCAAAACAAAACATTCACAAAATTCCCTACACCCAAAAACAAATAGACTCGTTACTGGAAGCCGGAGAACGGGCTTATAACCGCATGGAACAGGATCGTGTTCTGAGTTATATTTCTACTCACGGCCTTGCAATGACCCAAAGCCAGTCGGGATTTTGGTATACCATTACCACAAAAAATGAAAAGGGAAAATCAATAGACTTCAACAATCTTGTAAAATACAGCCGCAGCATTGGTCTTCTTGATGGTACAGTTTGTTATAACGATACCAACGTTTTAAAAGTGGGCAACGGAGAAGAAATTACCGGCATGCACGACGCGCTTAAACTGCTTAAAACGGGCGAAAAAGCTAAATTCATTTTCCCCTCCTATCTCGCCCACGGTTTAATGGGAGACTCCTATAAAATTCCACCCAAATCAGAACTGGTTTATGAGGTGGAAATAATGGACGTGAAGTAAGTTAACAATTGGTTGGAGGGGTGGAAGATTGGAGGGTTGGAAAACAGAAAACTAGCACCCAACCTTCCATCCTTCCACCCAATAAGAATTTCCCTTCAGCGTCCGCCACACCCAACATTCCGTTCTTCCTCCCGATGTCTATCGGGACTTTCACCCATTAAGAATTTCCTTCCGGCATTCTCTATAATATCTTATTTTTGCGCATGCTTTTACAGTCTCATTTCCGGAAGTTTATTTTTTACTTTGGCCTTCTCTTATCGGGAATTATTTTTTTCTCCTGTGGTACAGATGAAGTGTTTGATAGTTACACAAAAAAACAAAACGGAATTTATTTTAAACTGGTTGCTTTTAACGAAGGAAATAAAAAAATAACAGAAGGAGATTACGTTTTTTTAAAAGCCATCTATAAAACCCAAAACGATTCTGTTTTTTGGGACAGCAGGTACAATGCCGGCAAAAATTATTTTTTTAAGATCAGCGCAAAAAAACTCAGTTCTCCTTTTTTTGGTTTTTTGCTAAATGAGTATACAAACGGAGATAGTCTTGCTTTTAAAATAAATAAAAAAATCTTTTTCAGGGATGTGTTTGATACCATTGCGCCCTGGTTTACGCAAAAGGATTCTATTGTAAACGCAGAGATCATGATAGAAAAAGTGCTGAGCGAAGCAGATTTTATGAAGTTTATTGAAAGCGGAGACCTGAGAATTGAATCTGACCAATGGCAGCAAAAGAAATCTATTGAAGAATGGGTACTAAGCAATTTTCAGAACGCAGAAAAGGCCGACAGTCTTTTATATTTTGAGCGCTATACCACCACCGCAGATTCAATGGTAAAACCCGGAAAAACCGTTACGCTCACATACAAGGGAATGTACCTGAGCGGGCAGGTTTTTGACGAGGTAAAAGAGGCCAAACCCCTTACAATAAACTATGGTTACGAGGGGCAAATGCTCAGGGGTATAGAAAAGGTAATGAGAAGGTTAAGAAAGGGCGAAAATGCAAAAATAATCATACCTTCGCACCTCGGTTTTGGGGAGTATGGCAGTTCTAATGGAACGGTTCCGCCAAACACCCCTGTAGTATATGAAGTTAAAATAATTGACGTAAAATAAAATGAATCTTTCCCTTTAGGAAAAGCAAAGTTCAAAAAAGTTTAAAAAAGTTCAACAAAAAATAATTATGAAAATCAAAAAAACACTTTCGGTAATTTTAGGAATTTCAGCAGGTCTGGCCATCTTGAGCTCTTGCGGTGGATCTTCTGAGTTTGAAGGGTATGAAAAAAACGAGAATGGCTTACATTTTCAGTTTTTTAAACAGGCAGAGGGTGACAAGCATCCAAAAGCAGATGACGAGGTCTTTGTAAAATATATCATCAAAATCAAATCGAGCGACTCTCTTTTGGCCGATACAAAAACGATGCGTGAGGGTGGTGTAATTAATATGTTATTACGCCCTAGTTCTTTTAAAGGAAGTCTTGAAGAAGCATTTATGATGATGAGCAAAGGCGACAGTGCAAGCTTTTTGATCAGCGCAGATTCTTTTTATCTTAAAACACTTGCAATGCCACAACTTCCGCCGTTCTTAAAACCAGGAGACAAAATGGTAGCGAATATCAAGCTGGAAGATTTTCGCGATGGCAAAATTGTTGCTGAAGAAAGAGCAAAAGAAAAAGAAAAAATGATCAAGCAAATGCAGGAAATGGATATGAAAGCAAAAGCAGATCTTGAAAAATATCTTACTGACAATAAAATTAAAACTGCCCCAACTCAAAGCGGCCTTGTTTATATTGAAACAAAAAAAGGGAAAGGCGCCAAAGCAATGCCCGGAGATTCTGTAACAGTTAATTACAAAGGTATGCTGTTAGATGGTTCTGTTTTTGATGAAAGTTCAAAAAGCCCCGTTCCGTTTGTATTTGTATTGGGTGCACAAATGGTAATTCCGGCATGGGACGAAGCCATTGCAATGATGAGTGAAGGTGGTAAAGCGAAACTGGTTTGTCCTAACGGAATTGCGTATGGTCCCTATGGTCGTCCTCCGGTTATTCCGCAATTCGCTGCACTGGTGTTTGAGGTTGAACTGGTAAAAATTACAAAAGGAGCACCACTTGGCCCACCGCAGATGCAACCTAAATAATGCCAGATCCTGATTTTATAAATTAACAGAACAAAAATAAAACAAGACCGCCTCCGCATGGC
>JACMLS010000203.1 GCA_014379485.1 Bacteroidia bacterium
ATTACCGACTGCGGGACATCTTCCGTTGCCTTATGTGATGGGATATGATACGAGACCGCTTTTGACCTTGCCTGAAAAAGAGAAATTTTTGAATGCCGCCGCCGATAATAACTATTATTTATTTCTGGAACACGATGCGCACAATGAAATTATCACAGTCGAAAAAACCGAAAAAGGAGTCCGTTTGAAAGAGCGTTGCAGCTGTGACGACATATTAAAATAAAGTTAATTGTTAATTTGTTTGTAACAATCTTAAAGTATTTTTGACTTATTGTCTAATATTATCTAAACCAAGAAAATAATTATAAAAATGAAAGTAATAAAATTATCCGGTTTATCGCTGCTTGCAGCTTTAACATTCTCATTTTCGGCGAGTGCCCAAGATGCCAGTAAATCGACCGCTAAAAAAGCGAAACTTACTGAAACCCAATTAAAAAGATGGAGTCATCTGGATCTTGTAAAAGACAGTATTCCAGGAATGAGTGTCGATAGAGCTTACGCTGAATTATTGAAAAATAAAAAAGGCGTTAAAGTAATTGTCGGGATTGTAGATTCAGGTGTTGATATTGAACACGAGGATTTAAAATCAGTGGTTTGGACCAACAAAAAAGAAATCGCAGGAAACAAAATTGATGATGACAAAAACGGTTACATCGATGATATCCACGGATGGAACTTCTTGGGTGACATTACCAAAGAAAACTTAGAGTACGAAAGAATCATCGTGAACAAAAGTCTTGTTGACGAAAAAACATATTTAGCTGCAAAAGCTATCAACGATAAAAAAATCCAGGAAGGTACCCAAGCGAAAGCGCAATTGGAGCAAATGACTGTTGGAGTTGCAAAAGCGGATGCCGTTATCGTGAAAACTTTAGGGAAACCGGTTTATACTGCTGAAGATGTAAACAAAATCGAAAGCACAGACCCGGAAGTACTTCAAAGTAAAGCCATCATGCAGCAAATGCTTGCTTATGGTTTGCCTGTTGCCGACCTGAAAAAAGAAATCCAGAAAGAACTGGACGGTTTTATAGTGGTGCTAAACGGTGACAATTTAAAAACCAACTACAGAAAAGTTCTTGGAGACAATCCGGACGATCTAAAAGATACTAAATACGGAAACAACAACGTAATGGGGCCGGACAAAGAAGAAATTCTTCACGGAACTCACGTTGCAGGAATCGTTGCACAGGTTAGAAATAACAATATCGGTGGTGATGGTGTTGCCAATAATGTAGAGATATTGACTGTTCGTGCGGTGCCGGACGGAGATGAGTACGATAAAGATATCGCTCTTGGAATCCGTTATGCAGTAGACAATGGTGCAAAGGTAATCAACGGAAGTTTTGGAAAAAGCTTCTCTCCTCACAAACAATGGGTTTACGATGCAATCAAATATGCCGAAAGCAAAGACGTATTGATCGTTCATGCTGCAGGAAATGATGCCAAAGATATTGACGTGGACAACAATTACCCAAATGATTCTGATGATAAAGTAACGGAATTTGCTGATAATTTTATCACTATCGGAGCTTTGAATTATGAATATGGAAACAAATTGATTGCTGATTTCTCCAATGTTGGAAAAATCAATGTGGATGTTTTCGCACCTGGTGTGAAAATTTATGCTACGACTCCAAACAATGCGTACCAGTTTTTACAAGGAACATCAATGGCTGCGCCAAACGTTGCCGGAGTTGCTGCTTTGATCCGTTCGTATTATCCAAAATTATCTGCAAAACAGGTAAAACACATTTTGA
>JACMLS010000022.1 GCA_014379485.1 Bacteroidia bacterium
AATTTCCTTTTTCAAAAAAAACGTAATCTGCTGGTTCTGTTAGTTTCATTTTATGTGGGTTTTTTGTGTGTTGGTTAAGTGACTTTTTTTTAATGGCGAACTAAAAATAAGAAATTCCGGCAAATGAAAATAGCCGGAGATCAATTGTTTTTTCGTAAAACTAATAAGGCCTCGATTCCACAAAATCAATTTGTTTTTTCAGGCATTTCATCAGGTATGTATGTAAAGCTGCATTTATTATTTTTTTGCCCTGCCGTCCGTATTTTGCAGAAATGAGTTTGCATTCTCCGTTGGCTTGTATAAAATATTCTGTTTTACTTGTGGTAATCAGTATTGGATTTTGTTCTTTATCAGGAACTCCAAAAAGCTGGTCAAAGTTATAATCGTATTTGTAAAAATAGAGATGGTTATCTTTTGTTTCGTAAAGGGTTGCAGTTCTGTCATAGATCATTTCAAAATTGCTTTTGTAAACCAGTGTTTCTTCCAATACAAAAATTGTGTCTGCAACAGTAGAATCTGTTTCGCTCACCCTGTAAATGCCCAGGTTTACTATTGAAGGCGTAACGGTACTTTTACAAAAAAGAAAAGTGTGCCCGTTCAATATTTTTTTTGAAATGGTGTCAGTACTGTTGAAAGGAAGTACAGCTTGTGGCGGACGATCGGATATCCGGATCCGCCGCCCGTCTGTAACAATATTAACTATTTTTTTAACGAGTTTGCTTTGAGAGACCTTTAGTGTGGCAGCAAGCACTTTGTCTCCGTGCAGGTACAAAAACCTTTTTCCGTAGCACTTGTAAGAGCCTGTTTCGGGCCTGCAATCTGCAATATTGTTTTGCTTAAGAAAAATTTTACTTACGGAATCGCTTACTTCTTCGTTAAAAGAAATATACACCATAGAAGTTAGTATACCATTTGTCAGAGGTGAGGTAAAATAATTTCCCTTAATCGGAAAAAGACGGTTAATGATCTTAACTGAGTCAGGAGAAATGTATACTATCTTACCCAGTACGGTGTCTTTTTTTTGCAACAGTTCGCCCAATTTATATTCTCTTAATCCTGATTTTTTAATTGCCGCGCATTGGTTACTGTCTTTTGGGTTATAATATAAAGAAAAAGCATTTGTGTAAACTTTCACTTCAAATGCCGAGTCTGAAAAGGCGCTGTTGAACAAAAGACAATTTTTAAATGAGAGGGGATCTTTATCATTCTGTGCATTAAGATAAACGCAGAAGAAATTCAGAATAAAAAAAAGTAAATTATTTTTCATTTGAGAAATATAAACTTTGAACTAACTTTTTTTGGTCTCATTTAATTTTCTTTTTATGTATTGCTCAGAAGTAAGCAATGCAGTTTGTATGCGTTTGGCGTAGCGAATGGAATCCAGGATCTCTTTTTGTTTTTCTTCAATAATATTTTTTTGAAGAACGAGTTCTTTATTTGTTTTTTTCTTTTGTAAAAAACTGCGGTAAGAGAAAAAACCAAAACAGGCTGCCAGTAAAAGAACAATGCTTATGCTTACAATGATCATGCGCTGTCTCCTGCTTTCTTCATGCGCAAGTGCTTCCCGTTTTTCTTCACCGGCTTTAGCTATGGCCTGTTTTTTTCCGTAATCATAATCTTTTTCCATTTCAACTATTTTACGGGTATTGGTCTTATTTTCCAGGCTGTCTCTTAATTTTATATACATTTTATAATGTTTAAGCGCCGGGCCCGTTTCATTTTTTTGCTCGTACGCGTCACTAAGCAGTGTTTCGCATTTCATTATCTCTGTAAGGTCTCCGGTGCGTGTATTTACCTCAAGCGCTTTTAAGCCGTATTTTATTGCTTCGTTAAATTTTTTTTGCTTGGCATAAACACTGGCCATGCTAAGACAGGTAACAGCAAGCAGCACCGGGTCTTTTAAACCTTCCTGTATTTTAAATGCCTTTAACGCATTTTCAAGCGCAAGGCCTAAAAGCATCTGATCGTTGTAGACCCCTGCAATGTTTATGTAAGAGGCGGCAATGCTCCGCTTGTCTTTCAGCTCTTCGCGCATTTTTAGCGATTCAGTAAAATTATCTAATGCCTCTTTGTACTTTTTAATATGCCGGTAAGAATTGGCAAGGTTGTTATAAGAATCAGAAAGGCCGCGTTTGTCGCCAAGCTGCACGCGGATCTCTATGGCTTTCTTAAAATTTTTAATGGCAGATTCATCGTCGCCGGAGCCATTATATACATTACCAATATTATTGTAAGATGTGGCAATGCCCGCTTTATCTTTAAGTTCTTCTTTTAATGCAAGCGAAGCAAGATGGTTTTTCAAGGCTTCCGGATTTTTACCAAGGTTTTTATAAGCGTTACCAAGGTTGTTGTATGAACCTGCCATGCCTTTTTTGTCATTGATCTCTATGCGCACTTTTAACGCGCGTAAATGAAAATTCAGTGCATCTTCATAATGCCCCATGTTCTTGTTTGCATTGCCAAGGTTGTTTAAAGCAGAAGCGATACCCGGCCTGTTTTTTATTTCTGTAAAAAGCTTAAGCGCCTGCTGTGCGCAGTCCAAAGCCTTTTCCGGGTTTTGTTGTTTTTCATAAGCATTGCCCAGGCATATAAAAGTTCTGGCCATACCGTTTTTAAAATTCAATTGCAGCGAGAGTGCTTTTGCCTGCTCTGCAAAGTAAATGGCAGAATCTGGTTTTTCTTTTTTGTTTAAAAAACCGCTGAGTTCAACCAGCGTATTTACTTTATTACTGTCTTCTTTTTGTAAAGCAAGCACGTTCAATAAAGAATCGCGCGTGTTTGCTTTTTTTTGAGAAAAGCAGCAAA
>JACMLS010000204.1 GCA_014379485.1 Bacteroidia bacterium
AATTGAAGTAAAAAATGTAAAACAGAAATTATATCTCACAGAAAATTCAAAAACCGAAAAAGAAATTTGCGGAGAAATAGAAAGTACTTCAGTTGTTTTTTATGAGAAGGGATATGATTTTTTGCAAAATAAAGAGGTCCTAAAACCAAGATCTGTTTCTGTGAAAGCAAAATTTAAATGTAAACCGATTGCATTGGGAAAAAAGTAATTGGTTGTAATAAATTGTAATTCCCTTTTCCTTTTCCTTTTCCTTTTCCTTTTCCTTTTCCTTTGCCCTTTCCCTCGCCCTTCGTCCCTATCATATAACAACGATCTTCTTCACTTTTCTTTTTCCGTCAGAAACAACAGAAACAAAATAAATTCCCGGTTCTAAGTTTTGAGTTGTAAGAACTTGATTCTGATGTTTTGCAGAAGAATTTATTTTTTTGCTGAGAATAATTTTCCCGCCTATATCATAAACAAAAATTTCAGTTTCTTTAAAATTTCCTTTTTGATTGAAAATAATATTCAGGTCATTTCCTTCTGAAACCGGAACCGGAAAAACAGAAAATTCAAAATCATCGGGTTCGGTTTTTCTGATCCCAACGTAACTGGGACAAATAGAATCAGGAAGAATTTTTACATCAAATGTATCTGTAAGGCAATTAATGGTGTCTGTTGCAACGATCATTGTATCTGTTGCCGGAAAAATTACTACCGAATTTCCGTAAGTAAGCGGCGGCCACCAGTTGGCGGGCTCGTGCCAGGTTGGGTAAAGAAATAAAGCGCTGTCTTTACAGGCATAAATAATTTTATGCGTTTTCATATTTTTTATAATAGTAAACGAATCGAGCACCTGAGCAAACGCATTTACAAATCTTGCCTGTAATTTATTTTCATGCACTTCCAATAACATAGACCCTAATTCTGCTGCGGTGGCAACTTGCATAATAGGATGCGGCCAGCTTGATTGCATTCCTGAAGCAACTGCGCTGCAACCAACAACAGCATAAACAGTTCCTTTATGACCTTTGCCCCCGATAGTATCTTTATGATAAGCGCAAGATGCAGGGTAACATCCGCTTGTACTATCAACAAACATAGAATCGCTTAACGTTGAAGAGTAACCATAATGTTCATCCATTAATTTACTGCGTTCGTAACAATGGCTGTGGCCGTTTAAAACAAGATCAACACCGTATTCTTCAAGAATTGTTACCAATCCGCTTCTTATTTGCGGAAGTTCAGGATCGCCGCCAAAAGGATTATCTGAATCGTGATTTCCTTTTGTGTATGGAGGATGATGAAAATATGCAATGGTCCATGTTGAAGTATTTTGCCCAAGGTCTGCCCGCAGCCAGGTTGCCACAGCGCCCGAATCTGTTCTGTCGCTGCCATAAGAATCTAATTGCACAAAATGTATGTTCCCATAATTCCACGAAAAATATTTTTCTGTGCCTGATGGAACTCCACCGCATTCTCCGTTGGCAGGAAAATCGAAAATGGAGAGATAGGCCGGAGCCGGATTCAGCGGATTCTGAGAGTAATCGTGATTGCCGGGTGCTGCCCATGCCACAAGATTCTTCATTACGTTTTCAAAAGTGTTATTGGAAAAAACATTTACCTGGTATTCAGCATCCAATCCATAGAAATACGCGTTGTCTCCCAGCCATAACCAGCCATCTAATTTTTCACCGTTGTTTTTATATAAAAACCCATCGCGTACAATGCGCTGGTTATTGTCTCCGCGCCCAGCATCGCCAATTACCCAAAAACGAAAATGCCCGGTATTTCCGTAAGGCGGGTTGGTGTTGAAATAATAATTTGGATTCGGAACAGGAAGAGACGTTGTTGAAAAACCTATTGCGTAAAAATATTTTGTTGAATGAGAAAGCCCGGATATTTTTATAATATGATCTGTGGTTAAAAATGAATCAAAAACAGAATCAGTAAAATTTGTGAGTGAATCGCCAAACCACACTTTAGAATTGCAGGCCTGGTTTGTTTTCCAGTGAATAATAATAGAGTTTTCTGTGGATTGTTGAATATACGGACCACGGATTACTGTTTGGGAAATTAAAAAATTCTGAAAAAAGAAAATTAACACCAGGGCAGGAGCTAATTTTAACAAGTTCTTTTTTTTCATCAGGACGCAGAAGAATTTTCTTCCTATATTAGCTTATAAATTTAAACAAATCAATCTATATGAAGAAGATGATTATTTTGGGAATTAGTTGCCTGGCCTTACTGACTATTTCCTGTAAAAAAGATAAAACAGAAGATCCTCCTGCGCCTGAAACACCGGTTCGTTATGTGATTTTTAAATTTCACTTTGATAGTACGCAGGTTAGATTAGATGGTTTTGGAAATCCAGCTGCTGTTCCGGCAGGGCATTCAGCCCAATGCCCTGTTTTTAATAAAATGTGCGCGCATTATGTGGAATTAAGCCCCACAATGTATACTGCAATTGGCGCCGGAAAAGTTTTATACCACGCACCGGAAACAAGTGCGGGCGGAAGTACTGCAATAGATCATAGCCAAAGTATACTTAAAGGAGAAGGTGAAGAATTTTTAAAAGTTCCCATTTCTTCTATCACACCGGGCACCTATGATTATCTGCGTGTTTCATTGGCGTATCAGAATTACGACATAAAATATAAATATGTGTATTTATCAGTGCCTTATTATCTGACTGGAACTATTGCGTCTTTTATTGGTTATAAAACTTATATAAATAATTACACAATAA
>JACMLS010000205.1 GCA_014379485.1 Bacteroidia bacterium
CGTGTAAAAAAAAAAATGCCGGATTTTTTTTCCGGCATTTGATAAACACTTTGTTCAGAATAATTTTAGGCTTTCAAAAAACTCATGATCTTTTCAACACTCACTTTAGCATCGCCATAAAGCATCTCTGTGTTTGGTTTGTAGAATAAAGGATTTTCAACACCTGCATAACCAACAGACATAGAGCGTTTCATTACAATTACTTTTTCTGCTTTCCATGCTTCTATTACCGGCATTCCAAAAATCGGACTTGATGGATCGTCTTGTGCGCCTGGGTTAACCACGTCGTTTGCACCAATAACCATTACCACATCTGTTTCAGGAAGATCTTCGTTGATCTCGTCCATTTCCAAAACAATATCGTAAGGTACATTCGCTTCTGCCAATAGTACATTCATATGTCCCGGTAAACGGCCCGCAACCGGGTGAATAGCGAATCTTACTTTCTTACCTGCCTTGCGTAATGTTTGCACCATATCAAAAATCGGGTACTGTGCTTTTGCAACAGCCATTCCGTAACCCGGTACAATCACAACAGATTTAGCTTCTTTTAAAAGATCAGCAACTTCTTCATGGTTCAACGCAGTAACTTCTCCTTCCATAGCTACTGCAGGGCCAGCGCTTGAAACATCTCCAAAACCTCCAAGTATAACAGAAAAGAAAGATCTGTTCATTGCTTCGCACATAATAATAGAAAGAATTGCTCCTGAACTTCCTACCAAAGCGCCCGTTACAATTAATAAATCGTTGCCTAACATAAAACCTGCTGCAGATGCTGCCCAGCCTGAATATGAATTGAGCATAGAAACTACCACGGGCATATCTGCGCCACCAATTGCCATTACCAGCATTATACCAATAAAGCATGCAATTCCGGTCATAGCATACAGAAACATCATACCATCTGTACCACCGGCCATGGTAAAAAACACGCCCAATACTATGCAGGCAACCAGTAATACAATATTTACAATATGCCTTCCGGGATATAATAAAGGTTTGCTCATGATCTTACCTTCTAACTTACCCCATGCAACAATAGAACCTGTAAACGTAATTGCGCCAATAAAAACACCAATAAAAACCTCCACCAAATGAATCGTGTGTTCCGTAGATTCCAGTTTAGCGGTTTTAGGATCGAGGTAAGAACCAAAGCCAACAAGTACAGCAGCTAATCCAACAAAACTATGCAAGATGGCTACAAGCTGAGGCATAGAGGTCATTTCTACCTTGCGTGCCAGCAAAATACCAATTACAGATGCAATGGCTATAGCTGCTAATATATAAATATGGCCATGCACTTCTTTACCAGCCACTGTTGCAAGAATTGCAAGCGCCATTCCAATAATGCCATAAAACACTCCACGTTTAGCAGATTCCTGCGAGGATAAACCTCCTAAGCTTAATATGAATAAGATACTGGCAAATACGTAAGCTGCAATCTGAATTCCATTTAAATTAATACTATCCATCTTTCTTATTTTTTAAACATTTTCAACATACGGTGAGTAACAACAAAGCCGCCTACAATATTAATGCTGGCAACCAAAATAGCCGCAAAAGCTAAAATGGTCATTGGGCTCGATAGCTGATCTGTAGTTTGCAATAAACCACCAATTACAATAATGCCACTTATAGCATTTGTAACTGCCATTAATGGAGTATGTAAAGAGTGAGATACATTCCAGATCACTTGCCATCCTATGAATACTGCCAATACAAATACTGTGAAGTGTTGCATAAATGCGCTTGGAGCAAACTGACCCAACAATAAAAGAAACGCACCTATCACAGCTAATTTTATGATCATTGATACTGCTTCTTTTTTATTCTTGCGTGCTGCCACAACTTTCGGGTCTTCTGTTTCAACAACAGCGGCTTTAGGTTTGGCAGGACTAACAGGAAGTGGTTGAGGTGGCCAGTTGATCTTACCATTATAAGTTACCATTGCTCTTGATACAACAGCATCTTCCATATCGATCTTCCATTTTTCTGCTTTGCCCATATCATCTAAAAGATGACACAGGTTATTACCATATAATAGTGATGCCTGGCTTGGTAACTGATTTAATTTACCAACTATGGTTACACCATTGTCAGTTGTATAAACTTCACCGTTCTTTGTCAAAACACAATTACCACCGGTTGATGCTGCAAGATCCACTATTACCGAACCCGGTTTCATAGCAGCAACATGATAATCTAAAATTAATTTCGGTGCTTCTCTTCCTGGTATTTGTGCTGTTGTGATGATAATATCCACTTCCTCTGCCTGCTCTTTGAACAATTTCATCTCCGCTTCAATAAATTCTTTACTCATTTCTTTTGAGTAACCGGAAGAGGTTGCGCCATCTTCGTTAATTTCTACTGTAAGAAATTGCGCACCCATAGATTCTATTTGTTCTGCAACTTCTTTACGTGTATCAAACGCTCTTACAATTGCGCCTAATGAATTGGCAGCACCAATGGCAGCAAGACCAGCTACTCCTGCACCAATCACTAAAACTTTTGCAGGCTCTACTTTTCCGGCGGCTGTAATTTGTCCGTTAAGAAATCTTCCGAAATGATACGAGCCTTCAATAACAGATCTGTATCCGGCAATGTTTGCCATAGATGATAACACATCCATTTTTTGTGCTCTTGAAATACGCGGAATAGCATCCATTGCTATTGCGTTTACTTTTTTATCAGCTAATTTTTGCAGCAGCGGCTGATTTTGTGCGGGCCATAAATAGCTCAGCATAACCAAACCTTCTCTCATCATATCAACTTCTTCAACAGACGGTTCTTTTACTTTAAGTACAATGTCTGACTTGCCATAAATATCTGCAGCAGCAGGCACTATTTTAGCTCCGGCTTCTTCAAATTCTTTATCAGAAAAATTTGCTTTTATTCCGGCGTTGTGCTGAATGTAAACTTCAAATCCTTGCTTTTGCAATCGTTTGACAGTTTTTGGAGTGGCCGCGACTCTTAGTTCGTTTGGAGATATTTCAGATGGAATTCCAACTTTCATACGATTATATTTTTTTTGGCGAAGCGCAAATATACTAAGGATAAGTTAAAAGTAATAGTAAATAAATCCCGAAATATTTTTTTAACTAATTAAAAATCAATCGATTGGTAAATTAGCGTGAAAATTTCTTCTTGCCACAGATTGCGCAGATTACCACAGATTTATACACACAGATTTTTCTTTTTTTAATAAGTGAAAAAATCTGCGCAGAACAGTGATTCCAATAGCTATCTGGAGCGGCAAACAAGTGTTGTCATAAATGCTCGAGCGGAGTACAAACCCCGTTTTCACAAACATAGGCCTTGAGTTTATCTTTAAACACAGATGATTTGTAAATAGATTTTCCGAGCAGCATGCGCAAACATTCCTGGATTCCTTCTATGATGGATGGATGTGGGTGCATCATATCTGCCAGTTCGCGAATGCCCTGGTTGGTATGCACGAGATACGACACGGCTTGTATGGCCGAGCTTGCGTGTTCACCAACAGCGCGCATGCCCAAAATTTTCATTCCGTTATCGTTGGTAACAATTATTTTAAAAAAGCCTTTTGTTTTTCGCATGGCAATGGCACGTGCATTTGTACTATAATCAAGCTTAACGATCTTAACTGAAATTCCTTTTTTGTAAACGTCCTGCTCACTCATGCCAACAGCTGCCACTTCCGGATTTAAAAACATAATGGTAGAAATGTTTTCGTAAGAAATTCTTTTTACTGCCGGGCCAAACATTCTTACAACCGCGTGGCGCGATTCCCTTTCGCCAACGTTTACCAATGCAATATCCATAGTCACATCTCCGGCAGCGTAAATGTTAGAAATATTTGTTTGTGTATCATCATCCCACAAAGCATTTTTTTCATTGAGCTTTAATCCTGTTTCCTCAAAACCAATTCCTTCTACGTTCGGAATTCTTCCTACAGAAATAAGCGCTTTGTCAACTGTAAAAATCTCTCTTTTTTTGTCTTTGTACTCTAATTCGTATTCTACTTTTCCGTTTTTAATTTCCATTCGCATAAACGTTGCGCCGTGGTGAACGTGGCAACCGTTTCGCGTAAGGTTTTCTGTTACGGTTTGCGCAATATCTTCGTCTTCAAACGGAAGAATGCGTTCTGCTTTATCAATTAAAAAAACTTTTGTTTGTCCGTAGTTAGAAAAAATAGTTGCGAACTCGCAACCAATTACACCGGCTCCTAAAATAACCATGCTCTTTGGGAGTTCGGTAAAATTTTTAATTCCGTCTGATGTAACAATTATTTGTTCGTCAATTGGAATTGTGGGAAGATAGCGGGGACGACTTCCGGTTGCAATTAAAATAAAATCAGTTTCAACAATTATTTTTTCTCCGCTGTCTTTTGTGATCTCTACATGATGTTTGTCTATGATCTTTGCAAAACCTTTTTCAAACTTAAAAAGTTCCGGCTCAATTGCTTCTTCCAGCAATTTTAAATGCACTTTCATTTGTGTTTTGCGTTCAAAAATAGAATCGCGCACCACGTTAAAAATTTCTTCGAAGTCAACTTTAAAATCCGGAATTGTTTCGCGGATGGTATTTACTTTCATACTATGTTCCCACAAAGTTTTAGAACTGAGTACACCATCGTGTAAACCGGCGCCACCAATTTTGTGTTTTTCAATAAGCAATACTTTTTTGCGAAAGTCAATTGCACGCATAGCACCTGCATATCCGGCAGGACCGCCACCAATAACAACAAGGTCGAATTTTTCCATAAAGAAATTTTGAAGAACGAAAGATAGAAAAATTATTGGTTGGAAGTCCCGATAACTATCGGGAGGAAGGTTGGAAGATTGGGTGGGTTTTGGTGATGAGAAACATTAGGCGGGATAGCTGAAGGTTGGTTGGGTTTGCAGGGTGAAGAAAAGATTAATTGGCATATGGAAAATGCAGGTTTTTGCGTCTTGAATGAAATGGTAGTATAATGCGGAATTTCTTTAAGGGTTTTCAATTGAAAGTGTTTTGCTGCTGCTTTCTTTTTTTACTTGTTTCATGCTTGAATAAAAAAACTTTAAAAATAGTTGAAAGGCAAGTAGGTTGTGGTTACTCACCATCTCATGGCTATAAAAAACCTTATATGCCGGAGTTGGAAACCTTAAGACTTCCGCAAGGTAAAATTGAAATTTCTGTTCAGGCCTGGCGCGATTCGGTTTTTTTTCTTGAGAATGAGCACCTTTCCGTTCCCGGAAGATTTATATTAAAAACGCAGGAGGCAGAAACTGATTTCCTTTCGTTTCTTAAGTATTTAAATAAGAATTTACATTATCCGGAATTGGAGCATGAGATGGGTATACAAGGAAAATTGTATTGCCGGATTGATTTAGATAAAAAGGGGCAATTTCTAGAACCTGAAGTTTTAAAACCTGTTGCCGGAGGCCCCGGAATCAGCAAAGAAACCATTCGCGTTCTCAAAAGTTTACCTGCCTTTAGGTTAAAATCGTATCCTTTCAAAACAAAGTACCTCATTATTATTTTTAACTATAGGTTGGTTTACCAGTAATGATAAATTCCGGTTAAGAAAACATTTCTTATTTTTGTTTCAAATTAAATTCCAACAAATGAAATACCTTATTTTTAGTTTACTGATCATTGTTTCCCTTCCCTCTCTCGCACAGAAAAAAAAGAAGCCAAACTGGCTGAGAAAAGAAGCGCCTGAACCAGAGACGATGTTTACTTTGGCAGGAAAGAAAAACGGAAAAAAAATAATGGTGGCAGATCTGAGCAAAGCAGAAAAAATAAACACCATTGATAAATATTTTGACGGATTAGAAATTCTTGGAACCGAAGTGATCGTTAAAGTAAAAGGGGCAGGAGAGGAGAAGTTTTCTTCAACAAATCTTATGTTGCCCACTGATTTTAAAACCCGCGCAGCAAGTTTAGTAAAAGGCGATAGAGTAATCGTATTCGTAAAAACCCGCAACAAATCTACGCAAGTGGTGAGCGTGATGGAGAAACATAGTTATTGGGTGGGAGGTTAGTTCATTCGCATATTTCTTCTATCGTTTAAAGACGGATTGATTGGCTTCAAAAATGAAAAGATACACATTATTGTATTTTACCTTTATTATTGGTTCTTTAATTATTCTCTCATGCACCGATAGAGGAGAAATAGCTATTGATACCAGTGATGAGGCAGAAGGAGCAAGGCAGTCTTCTATTTACGTTTCTTTTATTATAAATTGTTCTGAGTCTTCTATTGTAAATTGTTCTGAAGTTGGCTACACAGATGTAGAATGTGATGACGAACAGATACGAATAAATAAACTTAATGATCCCCATACTGCACCGACCTGGACAACTAAGATTGAATTGTCAGACAGTGAGAATAATGTTTTGAAATTTGAAATTGGAA
>JACMLS010000023.1 GCA_014379485.1 Bacteroidia bacterium
GTTGCGCTTTCTTTTTTGCAGGAAACAAATCCAATTAAAAGAAGCAGGCTTATGAAGGCAATTTTTTTCATTTTTAGTTTTAAATCAAAAAGTCATTTGCAAACTTAAGGTCCATCTTGTTCCCTGCCCGAAATATACATTGGCGCTGTAAGCATTAAAACCTCCGTTGTACAAAGTAGCATTGTTTTGCGCATCAGTAAGGTAATGGGTATTTAAAGCGTTTATTACACCAAGGTTTACCGTATATTTTATCCGTGCAGAATATTGAAAGTCATAACCGGCAAAAGCATCCAGCAAACCATAAGCAGGCATTTTCCACGAATCTCTTCCTGAATTTGCACCGGTTAATGTAGTGGGATCAAAACTGGAATAGTTTTTTGTGAAATAGGTAAACCTGGTTTTAAAATAAGCGTGCTTAATAAAAATATATTTTAAACCCAGTACGTACTGGATCTGGGCAGCATTTCCTACGTGCACGCCACGCGCATCAAAAGACTGAATGCCGTACTGGGAACCCGTTAAGGGATCAATGGCAGGCAATCCGTTCTGATCAATAATTGTGTATTGTTTGCTAGATAAATATTTCCAATCGCCCAACGATACAACACCATCAATTGCAATTTTTTTATTTGGCTTCCAGGTAGCGTCAAACTCAATTCCCTTATGCAGGGCATCCATTCCGTTTATGTTGTAATAAAGTGTAACATTTGTTCCTGTGGTAGGATCGAGTTTACTTACAGAAGGTGTAAAATCAGGCGGTTTGTTTTGCCAGATAGTATAATAAGCATTTACATTGCCGGCTATTTTTTTGTACTTGAATCCGTAACCCGCTTCAACCGCTTTTACGATCTGGTTTTTAATATCAGAAAACATGCGGTTGTTACGGTCAAAAACATTTATGTATTTAGGAGGCAAAACAAGATACCCGATATTTACAAAAGCGTTATGATTCTTGTTTATATTATAATTGAGCCCAGTTTTAATTGTGTAGGTAAAATATTTTTGCCAGGGAGTTGAAGCTGTTTTTGCTTCGGGAGAATTGATGGTATAATCAGTATTATTATACCTGACAGTATCAAGATATCCTACTGCAAGCGCTATTGTTGTATCAGAAAGTACAAGATCTTTTTTAGCAAAATAATCAATACGTTTATAAACGGTGTAATTGCTGGTAGCGTTTATAAAAACACTGACCTTGTCAGTTTTGTGTTCTGCCTGCGCAAATAAACCTGCCCAACGAACCAGACCTGTGTAATTGTAACCTATTTTATCTCCCACCCGCTTCATCTGAAACTGAGCATTACCTACACCACTTGGCTGGGTCTGGTCTCTTGAGTCAAGAATATAATCTCCGCCCATCAGGTCGTATGGAGTTTGCCAGTGGTAACCGTTGTAACTTCTTCCATCAAAACCAACCTGTAATTTTGTTTTCTGAGTTGGTCTGTAATTGAGTACCGATAATAATCCATACCAAAAGTGATTGTTAACAGAAGCTCTTGAATAGGTGGTAGAAAGATGTTCTGTTGAACTGAACGAAGGTGAAATGGTACTGATATTGGCATTGTATGCGTTCTGATAATTCTGATGTCCGTCTTCATAAACAGCGGTTGGAATATTTTGCATGGTTGCGCCCCCGCCTCTTCCTACAGATAAATAAGCTGTGTTAGAAAAAAAAGTTTTATCGTTTATTGTCCAGAAATCTGAAACGCTGAAAACGGGTTTGTTGTAATAATTCATATTCTCACTAACATTGATCCTTTTTCCTTTTGAATCAACATAATAACCCCAGTTATAATTAAAACGGATTCCTTTGTCTTTAATGTAAGAAGAACTTGCATAAACAGAATCTGTATTAATTCCATTGGCTGCTGCAAATTTACCATCGTAAAAATACATAGGCCTTCCAAAACTTAAGGCACCCGGACGTTGGGCGTGAATCTGCGAAGCTCCGTTAAGACCTGCGCTAAACAAATGGTTCTTGTAACGTTTCTGCACTTTTACGAAATACGAAAAACTTTTATTCCAGGTCTGGTCAATCCATCCGTTACCTTGTCCATACAACAAGCTAAAAGTAAAACCAAAGCCTCTTTTATTTGTACCTGAATTATAAGCGAGAGATGTTTGTGTCTGAAAATTATTTCCTATAGATTGTTTTACTGTGCCTGCTCTTTTGCTGTCAATTCCGTTTGTTAGTACATTTATAGTTCCTCCCACAGAAGCAACGGCTAATTTTGAAGCACCAAGCCCACGCTGTACCTGCATGCTTCTGGTAATACTTCCAAGCCCGTTCCAGTTGCTCCAGTAAACCGCACCGGTTTCCATATCGTTAAATGGAACACCATCAATCATCACTGCAACGTTGCGCTGATCGAAACCACGCACATTTACACGCGCATCTCCGGCGCCTCCACCGGTTTCTGTTGCATAAACACCGGGGGTTGAATTTAAAAGCATCGGCAAATCGCGCGCGCCCAATTCTTCCGCAATTTTTAATTTGTCGATGTTTGAAAATGCAACAGGGGTTTCGCGGTTCTTTGCAACGTCTGCAACAACTTCTACTTCATCTAATTTTGCAGCAGATTCAAGCACCAGCAAAAAATTCAGTTCCATTGAAGTTCCGCTGACCTTAATTTTTTTTGTCATGGGTTGATATCCTACAAAAGAGACAGAAAACGAATACTCGCCTTCAGGCAGCTTAACACTGTAAACCCCGTTTACATCTGCTATGACCACTTTATCTTTTGAGTAAACCAAAACGGCAGAGACAATGCCTTCACTACTTACACTATCCTTAATAACACCCTTCAGCTCTGTTTGAGAAAGCAGTGTTATTGATTGAAGGATCAAAAAAAAGATAAGAATATGTTTTTTTGCTTTCATAAGAGAAAAAAAAAGATGCCGCTTAATTACACGGCATCTTTCTAAATTAATTGTTTTATTACTCAATATTCAGATTTTTTCTTTCTGTAAACCCGTTCTTAAAAGTAACCAGAAGAATGTAATTTCCTTTGGGCATTTTTTCTGTGTTGATGGTGCACTCAGTCTTATTTATTGCGGTCTCAGTTAAGATCAACTGACCTGTAATATTGAAGAGTTTTACTTCTCCTACAATTTCGCTTGATTTTACTGTAACTGAACCTGTGTTTGAAGGATTTGGATAAACAGAAAC
>JACMLS010000206.1 GCA_014379485.1 Bacteroidia bacterium
ACGGTTGAGGTTCTTCCGCATAAAAAGATGTGCAGGTCATCTTGCCTCAGGTTATTTTCTATAAAAGACAAATCGCTGAAATCTTCAATCTCAAGATATTTATGAATGTCTCCTTTTTTATCTCCAATTGCTTTTTTAAATCCCGAAAGAGTATCCTTACTTCCGTAAATAAGCGAAGAGTTTCCAACCTGTTTTAAAATGGTATTTATTTTTTGTGCGCTGCGTTTAAACGAATTTTCAAGTTCTGCATTAGGCGTAAGTAATACCACGCAATTATTAAACGAATTAAAAGGCTGAAGAATTTTTAAAACAAAAATTTGCTGACCTGATTTTGCCACCAGGTTTTCCATAATATTTCCGAACAAAAAATTACCGCCCTGTTGTGTTTTGTAATTTATAATAATGTCAGAAATGGTATAAGCTTTTGCAGTGCGTATAATTCCATCAACAATATTCAAATCTACCTTTTTAAGAATTTCTACCTGCTTGTCGCCTGACGAGATTTGTTCGGCAGCACTTTCTACTGCGCGTTTTATAGCCTTAAGTTTTTCATCAGCATCGTTTGCATCTTCAACAATAGAAAGCGGGTAAATAGGTTCTGCTGAGTTTGGGTTTTTTACAAGTAACGCAAAATCAATTAAGCGTTGCATGTTCTCCGGATTTGAAACCGGAACCAGGATGCGTTCGGTTTTTTCTTTCAGATTCAGCTTTACATCTTTTTCAGTGATAGCAATTTTTCGGGCAGCGCGTTCTGTTACAAACGAACTGGTCATGCAGGTAATTAAAATAAGTATAATGGTTCCGTTGTAAACGTTCTGATCTATTTCAGGAAACAATTTTTGTCCCACAGTAATTACCACCAGCGTTGCAGCTGCGTGCGAAGCGCTTAAACCGAAAAGTAAATTTCTTTCTACGCTTGTATACCCGCTCGCTAACTGCGTAATAAGAGCAGCTATGTATTTTGTGAGTACTGCAACTCCACTTAACACAAGAGCAAAAATAATAGCGTTCCATCCATGAAAAAGAACAGAAAGATTCACCACCATTCCGGCAGAGATCAGAAAGAAAGGAATGAACAAAGTGTTTCCGATAAAGGAGATCCTGTTCATTAAAATAGAATTGTGTGGAATAACCCGGTTCAAAGCAAGACCGGCAAGAAATGCACCAATGATAGATTCTGCGCCCGAAATTTCTGCAAGGTAAGCGCAGATAAAAACAACGGCAAGCACGTAAATGTAATGCGAGTTCTGTCCTTCAACATTCCTGAAAAACCAACGGCTTATGCGCGGCACAAGAAAAAGTACAACAAAAACAAAAACAGTAAGCGAAACAACCAGCATGATCCAGAAATTGGCGTCTAATTTTCCCTGCACCATTTTTGTAATAATTCCCAATAAAATAAGAACGGCCGTATCTGTAATAATGGTTCCTCCAATAGCAATTTGTACAGCACGCGTTTTTACAATGCCCATACTGCTTACTATGGGATAGCTCAGTAAAGTATGTGTAGAAAACATACTGCTGATCAAAAGAGATGGCCAGAATGTAAAATGAAAACCGTAAAGACAAACCACCAATCCTATTCCCATAGGCACAAAAAATGTCATAGCCCCAAACAAAATGCTGCTCTTTTGGTTTCTTTTGTATTCCTGCATATCAATTTCGAGCCCCGCAAGAAACATAATGTATAGTTTGCCAATGGTTGCAAAAATATCTGTGAAAGTGCTTTTTTCAATAATGTCTAATGAATGCGGGCCAACAATTACACCCGCAAGTATTAAGCCTATAATGCCGGGAATTTTAAACTTTCTAAAAATAAGCGGAGCAAAAAGAATAATAAGAAGTACAACAGAAAAAATTAAAACCGGGCTGCTTAGCGGAAAAGAATTGCGCCACCATTTTTGAATTTCTTCGAGACTAATGCTTAATGGTAACATAATGCTGCAAAGATAAGGAAAATGAGCGGTGATTTCTAATGGAAGTTTAAGTCGGAAGGCGATTGCTAACTGCGATTTATTTTTGGATGGAAAAATGGAAGGTTGGAAGATTGGTTGGGGATTTCTAATGGAAATTTAAGACGCAAAACGATTTTCTATCGTGATTTTTTTTGGGTGGAAGGATGAACGATTGGGAAGGATTTTCTTAAATGATCACACTTTCTTCTGTGCGCGAGGATGGTATTTCAGAATATTTTCTCTCAGGTAACTTCTGTCAAGATGCGTATAAATTTCTGTGGTGGTAATACTTTCGTGGCCCAGCATTTCCTGTATGGCCCGTAAGTCTGCACCGCCTTCTACCAGGTGCGTTGCAAACGAATGGCGAAAAGTGTGGGGACTGATCTTTTTTTTAATTCCCGCTCTACGGGCAAGGTCTTTTATAATGGTAAAAATCATCTCCCGCGTTAATTTATTACCTCTCCGGTTTAAAAATAAAATATCTTCGGCTTCTTTTTTTTCTTTGATCGTTGGGCGAATGGTTTCCATGTAAAGATCAATGTGCTTTCTTGCAATTTGTCCTATTGGAACTAATCTTTGCTTGTTTCCTTTTCCGGTAACCAAAATATATTCTTCTTCAAAATGCAGATCAGAAATTTTTAAGTTCACGAGTTCGCTTACCCGAAGTCCGCAACTGTAAAGTGTTTCTATAATGGCACGGTTGCGTTCTCCTTCTTTGCTGCTTCGGTCAATGGCATAAAGCATTTTGTCAATTTCTTCTTCATTTAAAAATTCGGGCAGTTTTCTTCCTAAACGCGGAGCCTCTAAAAGATCTGTGGGATCGGCGCTAATCTCGTTTTCAATAATAAGATATTTGTAAAAAGCTTTTATACCACTCAGAATTCTTGACTGTGTAGCGGTAGAAACGCCCAGCTCACTCACCCATTTTAAAAAGTGATGCAGTTGTTCTGTGGTAACTTTTACCGGAGAAACTCCGGAATAATGACTTCCAAAAAACTGCTCCAATTTATCAAAATCATCTTCGTAAGCCGCAACAGAATTTGCAGACAGCCCCCGTTCCATTTTTAAATGCAACTGAAATCCTTTTTTATATATGGTCCACAAAGACATATCTACGAATCACGAATTTTATTACGAATGTTACGAATCTTTTTTAATCTACGAATCGCGAATTATTTACGAATATTACGAATTGATATCTGCTAAAAGTAAAATCCGCATAAATCAGCTATCCCGATAGCTATCGGGACCGCGTCATCCGCGTTCCCCAATCTGTTAAGTACGAATTTATGTGAATTTACGAATAGAAGACATTAGTTTAAATTGGAATTACGAACATTCAATTGTAGATTTGTCTCAGCTTTATAAAGAGAAACCCGCTTCCGCAGCGCTACAGCGGATAAGAAATGAAGATAATCATCATAAACGGTCCCAATTTAAATTTGCTTGGTAAACGCGAGCCCGAAGTTTACGGAAGTAAAAGTTTTGAAGATTTTTTTTCTGAATTGAAAAAGAAATTTCCGGGCCTTGATTTGAATTATTTTCAAAGTAATGTAGAAGGAGAGCTGATCAATAAAATTCAGCACTGCGGTTTTGATCATTATGGAATAATTTTAAACGCAGGTGCTTACACACACACAAGTATTGCCATTGCCGATGCCATTGCAGCTATCAAAACTCCGGTAATAGAAGTACACATCAGCAACATTTTTGCCCGCGAAGATTTTCGACATGTAAGTTACCTTGGCAAAAATTGTGTGGGTTCTATCAGCGGATTTGGATTGAGGGGATATGAAATGGCGATTGAACATTTTACTAAGAATTAAATTCATGAACGGTTCTCGATCCTTAATTTTTGTCTTTTTCTTTCTCAAAATAGTTTTTTCGCCTTTGTATTCCTCCATTGACGATTCCGACGTTATAGTTTGGAAAAAGGGTGAAAGGCTAACTTGGGGCGATTTCGCTAAGTATCCCGATTCATTAATACCCGCTTCTGCATTAACTCATGCCATTATTCATTATACAAAAAAGGTTGTTGAGGACTCTTTTTTCCT